>NZ_PNDU01000069.1:0-27517 GCF_005886635.1 Pseudoalteromonas sp. S558
ACTTATAATATGGTGCGATATTAGATGGTAAAAATGTGCCACACATTAAAAAGTGATTACTTACCATACCAACTCAGTTTCAATGGTAGTTTAGCTCAAATAATGAGGTTGCTTGTTGGATTACCTTATTCAACACCTAGAGCCTCGAAGGGGGCGAAGTTTTCCTCGTTCAGTCAAGCCTAGACCGCAGGGTACGCTAGAAATAAAAAAGCCTTTCACCTTAAGTGAACGGCATTAGCCCAATAGTAGTCGTTATTTCCTCATTGCAATTAACTTTAATTAAGATTTAAAGAAGCCCATTGATTTTGTTAAGTCGTTCGATAGGCGACTTAACTGTTGTGCATCTTGTAAAGTTGATTGAGCCGAGTTTAATGTTTGATCCGCTAAATTGCTTACTTCTTGTGAGTCTCTAAGTGCCTGTGTTGTCGCATTTGACTGCTGCTTAACACGTTCAGAGATCACTTCACCTTGGTGTTTTATATTGCCCATGCTTTGTTCGGCGCTTTGTAATGCCGTATTGGTCTCAGTGGCCGCTTTTACTGATTGTTCCATTTTGTCTACGCTCGAACGCATTTTCTGTTGCGTGTCGTCAGATGCTTGCTGTAAAGAGGTAATAATTTGATGAATTTCTTGAGTCTGAGTTTGTGTTCGCTGAGCAAGCGTTCTTACTTCATCTGCAACAACGGCGAAGCCTCGTCCGTATTCACCGGCTCTTGCCGCTTCAATGGCGGCGTTAAGTGCTAGTAGGTTTGTTTGATCTGCAATTTCGCTGATCCCTTTACTTACTTTACTTATTTCTTGACTATCTTGCGCCAGTTTATCAAGAGCTTGTTGGCTTTCTGCAAATTCAATTTGCAAATCTTGCATATATTTAGCAAGTTCCATGGTATTGCTTGAACCTTGTTTAACGTGTGCTGCGGCGTCTTGAGCTATGAGTGTTGCTTGATGCGCTGACTCTTCAACAGTATGTGCGCTTTGAGCCATATCGCTTAATGCGCTGTGGATAGCGTTTACACGGATTTGTTGTTTGCTAACATCATCACTAGTTTGGCTACTGGCTTGCGATAATGATTTAGTTGCACTACAAAGTTCTATCGTGCTTGTTTTTACATTTGATAATAAGTGAGAAAATGCATTAAGCAGGGCATTATACTGTAATGCAATCGTACTCATTTCATCACTGCCATTTGATTCAAGTGTTGCTTTCAAGTCGCCGTTTGCTGCTCTATTTGCCGCTTCTGCAAAGCGGTTAATTGTATCTACGACAGCAAAATAAAAACCAATCATTAAGTAAAAAGCAAAAAGTAGGCTTATAACCGATGCGGCTAATACGATATCACGGGTCCATTGTTGGATTTGTAGCTTTTCACTTACTAAGGACTCTAATGTTGGAATGCTTTTATCAATTAATGCATTAATACTATTATGAACATCATTTGTTAGCTGCGTAAATTCACCTTTGTTTAGTTCTAGATCATCTGGTTCAAGCAGTTTTTTATCTATTGCATTTTTAAATGCATACACAGCGCTTTGTAACTGCTTTAAAGCTGGTGCTAATATTTTATCAACTGATTTTTCTGAAGCGGTTGCTACACTTAATGTCTTATCTAATTGCTTTTCATACAGTGGTAATGACTTATTTAAGTTTGAAAGTGCTATAAAAGTATCTGGTGTAAACTGGTTATTATTAATTACTGTATTTGCACTTGCTGCTGTTAAATTTATCTGCATTATTAATGCTGGAATGGGCGTCACTAAAGCACGATTAACATAAGAACTGGCAAGTTGGCTGTCGAGCGCTAAGTTAGACTGAATTGAAACAAGCTCGAGCACATCATCAGCTTGATTATTTTTTACTGTAAACCCTAATTTTTGTGCAATAGCGATGTTTTTCTCATTTGTTCCTTGAATTTGATTACTAAGAATCGCACGGTAGCCTTTTAAGCCTTGCTGCTGCAATTTTGAGACGTTAATACTATCGCTTAGTAAGGAGACCAAAAAAAACAAACTCAATGCAAGAGGAAGTAATAGTATGCCAAACATCAGGCTTATTTTTGTTTTATATTTTAAATTAGCCATTAGTTTAATTGCAGGCGCTGCAAATTGTCGTAATCCTGACATAAGACTCTCTTGTTATTTTGTAATGGATGAGATAAGTAGACCTTGATTACCTCAATTATCATTCATTTATAGTACTTTACAAATAAAAAAAGCCCTTTCGGGCTTTTTTCAATCTTTAGTCTTAATTACATGCTGCAAAAACAAGTGGTTAAAACTCTAAAAAATAATTTTTATATTAAAGCTTAGCAAATGAGCGTTCAGCTGCCGCTATTGTTTCTTGTACTTCTTGCTCAGTGTGTGCAGCACATACAAAACCCGCCTCAAAAGCTGATGGCGCTAGGTAAACACCTTCTTCAAGCATAAGGTGGAAAAAGCGTTTAAAGCGTTCTAGGTCGCACTCAGTAGCTTGTTTGTAGGTTGTTACTTTTTCAGCATCAGTAAAAAAGAAGCCATACATGCCACCAGCGTAATTGGTTGTTAGCGCTATGCCTGCTTTTTTAGCGCCGACTTCAAAGCCTTCACAAAGCGCTTTAGAAATAGCTTCTAATTTATCGTGCAGGCCAGGTTCACTTAATAACTCAAGTGATTTTAAACCTGCTGCCATCGCAATAGGGTTACCTGAAAGTGTACCGGCTTGATATACAGGGCCAACAGGCGCAATATAATCCATTATTTCGGTTTTACCACCAAATGCACCAACAGGCATGCCACCGCCAATAACTTTACCTAAACATGTAAGGTCTGGTTTAATGTTGTAATAGGCTTGTGCACCACCCAGTGCAACACGAAAACCTGTCATTACTTCATCAAAAATAAGCACCGATTTATATTCGTTACAGACATCACGCAAACCTTCTAAAAAGCCTGGTACTGGTGGAATGCAGTTCATGTTACCGGCGACTGGCTCTACAATAATACAGGCAATTTCGTCTGTATATTTTGCAAAAATAGCTTTTACTTCATCTAAGTTATTAAATGATACCGTAAGCGTATGCTTAGCAAAATCTTCAGGAATGCCTGGTGAATTAGGTACGCCCATTGTTAGTGCGCCAGAGCCAGCTTTTACCAATAACGAGTCAGCATGACCGTGGTAACATCCTTCAAATTTTAATATTTTATCGCGACCCGTAAAACCACGGGCTAAGCGAATTGCACTCATAGTCGCTTCTGTGCCAGAACTTACCATACGGACTTTTTCGATTGATGGAACTAGTTCTTTTACTTTTTCAGCCATTAAAATTTCGGCTTCAGTGGGCGCGCCATAACTAAGGCCGTTTTCGACCGCTTCATGAACGGCTTGCTTTATGGCTGGGTGGTTATGGCCCATGATCATTGGACCCCAAGAGCCCACATAATCAATATAACGATTACCGTCGGCGTCAAATGTAAACGCACCTTCTGCTTTAGTAATAAATAGCGGCGTACCGCCTACACCATTAAAAGCACGAACTGGCGAATTTACGCCACCTGGAATTGAGGCTTGAGCGCGTTCAAATAAGTCTTGGCTAATTGTCATGAAAAATCCTATAAATTGTCACTTGAAAGGGGTTTAGCTATCGCGTTTTCGGCTAAACCAAGGTACGTCTACTTCATACTTCTCGACTTTGTTTTCTACGCCGAGTGTTAAAGCAAACAGTGCCATACGAATTAATACGCCATTTTGTACTTGGCGAAATATAGCTAAATTGTCGTTAGTGTTTAAGTCGTTATCGAGCTCATTGGCTTCAATGCGACTATCGCGCGGTAGAGGATGCATAAGTACAGAGTTAGGTTTACAGTGTGCACTGTAAATTGATTGGCTAATTCTAAATCCACCACGGTATTTATTTGCTTCTTCTTGAGAAGGAAAGCGCTCTTCTTGAATACGTGTTTGGTAAACAATATCGGCGGCTAAATTACCTTCCATTTTATTTACTAGTTCAATTTTATGACCCGCGTTATCCACTGCATCTAAAATGTAATCAGGCATTTGTAAGCCATCTGGAGCAACCATCGAAAATTTTATGTTTTTATAATGGCACAACAGTTTTGAAAGCGAGTGTACGGTACGGCCGTATTTTAAATCGCCTACTAAGGCTATATGCATGCCGTCGATATTTTGATCAAACCGGCTGAGTTCTCGTTCGATTGTAAGTAAATCAAGTAATGCTTGAGTTGGGTGCTCATTTGGACCATCTCCGCCATTAATTACCGGTACGCTGCAGCCCGTAGCAAATTCGCTGACTGACCCCGAGTCTGGGTGGCGCATAGCAACGGCATCTGCATAGGCTGAAATAACACGTGCTGTATCGTATAGAGATTCACCTTTAGCAAGCGCAGAACTTTGCATACCTGTTGTTTCGCGAACTAAACCACCGAGTAAGTTAAACGCTGTACCAAAGCTTACACGTGTACGTGTGCTTGGTTCAAAAAACAAGTTAGCTAAAATAGCACCTTCAAGTACGTTGGTACGCTTTTGCTTTTTAGCGTAAGGCTCCATTTTTTTAGCAACTGCAAAAATGCGTTCAATGCAGTCTCTGTCTAGTTGACTAACAGAGAGTATGTTTTCACCTTGGAAACTTAACATGGGGTTATTCCTAGTTTTTCAAAAGGGCACGATAATCCATAAAATGGGGCACGCAATCGCGCATATTATAACAAAATTAAAACGTTACTTGTGCTCATTAGAGCGCAATAGCAATTTTACAAGCTTGGCTTTATCACGGCTAATGCCACTATTATGAGTAGCGCAATAACCGGTAGCTCGTTAAAAATTCGATAAAATCGGTCGGTTTTAGTATTTCGATCATGCTTAAAATCACTTAATAACTTAAAACAGTAACCGTGGTATATATATAAAATAATCACCAGTACGAGTTTGTAATGTAACCACATACTGTATCTAAACCAGTCACGGCCATATTCAACAATGGTTAAAACGCCAAATACAGCTGTTAAAACAGCGAATGGAGTCACAAAATAAAGTAGCCTACGCTCCATTACTTTAAGCATAGAGTTGCACGATTTTTCTTCGCTCATTGCGTGGTAGACAAATAATCTTGGTAAATAAAAAATGCCGGCAAACCACGCAATCATAAAAAATATATGCAAGGTTTTATAAATTAGTAATGCGCTCATACTATTCCTTATTGTTTAAAGTAAGCTGTTACGAATGGTTAGAATATGATGAATTTGATCCCAGCGTAATAGGCCCATAATTTGTTGATTATCTAAAAGATTGTAAACGTACAATGCACCACTTCTTTTATCTTTTAATATATCGAATGCATCAGCTAGGGTTGCTTGGCTACTAATGCCTTGCAGGCTAACGTAGTTTAAATTAATCGCTTGGTCCGACATTAAACTTAAGTCATATTCTGCAAGTCTATAACCATTTTCCTCATCAAATACAATCAGTGGCGTTTGGCTGTCCATTGCATCAAGGGTGTTTTTTATTTGCTCTTTATCGTCTGAATACAGTAATTTAAAATCTTCATCCATATCGTCCATTATGCCGACTTTTTGTAGGGCCTCTGTAGCGGGAGACACATGATACGGCAACCCCTGAAAATCGAGTTGTTGTAAAAATATAGAGCGATTACCAAAAAACTGTAATGCGGTTACATAGGCTGTTGTGATAACAAGCATGGCCGGTACGATAATTTCAGGTGATGATGTTAGCTCCATAACCGTTGTTAAGGCTGCAAGGGGAGCATGCAGGGTTGCGGCCATTAATCCAGCCATTCCCAAAACACCATAAGTACCCGCTATATCAGTGCCAGGGCTAATAAATTGCGCACAAAAAGCCATCAGAGTTCCAACTAATACGCCAAGCCCAATCACAGGGCCAATTAACCCACCGGGAATCCCCAAACCAATTGCAAATAGCGTAGCGAGTAATTTAGCAATTAAAATAGTGGTGAGTAATTTTACGTTATCAGGAGATTCAACCGCAATAGTAATTGCACTCATACCTGAGCCCATTGCTTGAGGTACTGCATATGCAATTAAGCTAGCAATACACCCTGCAATCAGTAAACGAGGAAACATGCTTAAAGGTTTAAATGTTTTAATAATTAACATTAAATTTTGATTGAAGCTAAATGCAATAGCACCTAATGCCATACCACATAATATTAAATACGGATAATGCCAACCACTCAATGGCGCTATTGTAATAAGTGCCAGCTCAGAGCCTTCACCAAATACAAACTGAGTAGCTAGTGCGCCGGTCACCGCAGCGAGCATAATAGGCACAAATATATGGACTTTATACTCCCTAAGTACGACTTCCATTACAAAAATAACGGCAGCAAGAGGCGTGTTAAATGATGCAGCAATACCGGCTGCAACACCACACCCGCTCAATGTCCTCATTGCATTATGAGGTAAGTGAAGTTTATCAGCTAAAATGCTCGCGCCTGTGGCACCCATATGAACAGAAGGACCTTCTCGACCGACCGAAAAGCCACTAATAAGGGCTAGTGCGCCACCAACAAACTGATTTACAGTATTATAAAGTGGCATTTGTCCGTAATGACGTTTAATACGATGAATAACAAAGGGAATACCTAAACGGTAATGTTTAAAGCCAGTAAATGCAGCAAAACATGCGATTAAAAGTGCCGCTATTAGTGGCATTAAAACGCGCTCAAGAGTAGGTAAGGTAGTAAAGTCGTCAGGCGTTTCTAAAAATAGGCTTTGGAAAAATAGAATGGTTAAACGAAATAAAATAATAAAAAATGCAGCAATCAATCCGGCAACTACGCCTAATAAGCATAATTGTACAGATGTTTTAGGTTTTGCCAGCCGACGCCTGAGCTGCTCAAGCCACATGCATTATTTCCTCAAAGCATTTTCAGCGTGCAGTTTAGCAAAAGCTTATCACTAAGTCCTTTTGATTTTAGAGTTTTGTGCAAAGACCTCTTGTGGCAAAAGGTAATCAGTATGTTAACTCTGTTATTGCTTATCAAAATGATCTTTCAGGATTAAATTTAACCCTAAAAGATCAATATATCTTAAACAATAAACTTTTTAAGTAAGTCTTGTTGGTCTTTTACGTTTTCAGCTAAGCTAGTATTTGTCTCAAATTGCTCCTTAGCGTATTCATCAACTTGCACACTAATATCCTTAATATCAATGGTGCTTTTATTTATATCTTCAATAACAGTACTTTGCTCTTCGATTGCTGCGGCTATTTGGTAATTTCTATCCATAATATCTTTTACAGACATCGAAATGGTATTGAGTGATTGATTCGCTATTTCGGTTTGTTCAACGCACAGCGTCGCTTTCGTTTTGCTTTTTTCCATTGCTTGTTGAACTTTAGATGAAAATAACTGAATTTGCTCAATCATTAATTTAATTTCTGTTGTTGAACTTTGTGTTCTTGAAGCGAGTGTTCTTACTTCATCCGCAACGACTGCAAACCCCCGTCCGTATTCACCAGCTCTTGCTGCTTCAATCGCTGCATTTAAGGCAAGTAAGTTTGTTTGTTCTGCAACGTTATTAATAACAGATAATATTTGCTCAATACTATTGCTATGCTCTGCTAGTTGGTTGCTTAGTTCTTGTGAATTCGAGATAGAATTAGACAAATCGGTAATGTCTGAGGTTGTCTTCTCAAAAAGTGTTTTGCTAGAGCTTGTTGAATTATTAACTGAGGTGACTGACGTTGCCGCTTCTTGTGCGCTGGATGCTATTTCTGCAGATGTCGTACTCATTTGATTAATAGCAGTCGCTAAGCTATCAATTAATAAATATTGGTCATTAAGTGACTTACTTGATTCTGTCGATAAGGATTTAGCAGCTGCACTTTGTTCTTCGACATTATTTGCTTTATTAATAACACCACTTACAAGCTCCTGTAAGGATGATAAGAATCGATTAAAGCTTTTAGCAACAACACCACATTCATCCTCAGAGGTTATTTTTAATCGCTGCGTTAAATCTCCGCCACCAGATGCAATTTCACTAATAGCATGCTCTAACTCGTCAAGTGGTTTAAGCAAAATTTTAATTAAGGTTCTAAATACTAAAACACAAAAAGTAATACTAATGATAGCGATAAAAAATGTGCGAATAGTGAATACGGTAAGTGATTCATAGACCTTGTCTTTATCTAATAACATGGCTACAGACCAGTCAACACCGATTTCATCACCAATGGGGTAAAAATATAAGAGTTTAGTTTTTCCTTCGTGTTCTATTTCTAAAATCTGCTTGCTCTGTTTTGGGGATTGTTGATAAATGTCTTGTGTCTGCTTATTACTTAAATTGGCTGTAGGGTGAGTGATTATTTTACCTGAGCCATCAACAACAAATGCAAAACCATTACCATTAAAGTTTATGGTATTAACGCTATCAGCGATATCGCTTAAGCCAAGATCTCCTCCAATAACGCCTTGAAAACCATCTGCAGTATTTATTGCGGTTACAGCCGAAAGTAATAATTTATTGGTTGCCGCATCAGTGTAAGGGGCGGTAAAAGAAATCATTTCATTGTCTTTAGCTAACTTGAACCACGGCCTTTGTTTGAAATCAACACCAGGCGGATTTACTCTGTTTTTATTATTTGAGCGTAGTTCTTTTTCGTCATTTAATGTGCCAAACATTAATAAAAAATCGTCTGTAAAAGCTGGGTTTTCTAACCCAGACTGAAAGTTTTGTTTCGAAAAGTCTGACTCAATGTGTTTTTTTAGAACATTGAGCTGAGCTGATTTACTGATAAGCCAATTGCCAATACTTTGTGAAAGTAGCGACGCATTATCTTGTATATAAGCTGTAGTGGATTTTTTTAGCGTTTGTTGAACGAGTAGATATGTTGTTGTTGCAAGTAGTGAAATGACGATAAATACTACAATACCGGAAGCGATTGAGAACTTTGTTCTAATTTTCATAAGGTTTCACTCTTTAGCTAAATAGGCAATTATTTTTATTATGCATAAATAAATATAGTCTACACTTAAAAAAAGTTTAAATAGTTGAGTCTTTTTATGCAAAAAAAAAGTATTTGTTTTTTGTTTACTGCATTATGCGCTCCTTTGGTGCAGGCACAAAATGAGCAAGATGAGTTACAGGATCTAAAGTCGCAATTAGCGGATATTCGTACTCAATTGTCTGCTTTAAGTTCTTTATCCGTCCAGTATGAAACGATAAATAAGAGAATTGAAGTCCTTGAAAAGGTGGGGGCGCAAAATTCAGAAGATAAACGGCCTCAAAAGCAGATATCTATTTCTACAGATCAAAACATTAAAAATATTCCTTCCAAAAAAGATATAAAAGTATACGCGACAGTTAGGCCAACGTTTGGCTACATCGATGAGGGAAATGAAGCGTCATGGGACGTAAAAGATGCACTTTCTCATGCTGGAATTAAGTCGACTGTGGAATTTAATCAGCAATGGCAAGGCATCTTACACGGTGAATGGGGCATTGATTTATCAAATAACGGCAATTTTGGTAATGCACGACAGGTATATGCTGCAATAGACAGCCCATACGGCAAAGTTGGACTAGGAAAGCAGCGACCAGCTCAATATTTGTTTATTGCTGAATATGTCGATATTTTTAATCACGGCAACAGTCCTTTTGCATATGATCCGGAAAGTATTTTTTTTGTTGATAACCTTCTTACTTATCAGATTAAACAAGGCGATTTTACATGGATGTTAGTTAGTCAGTTTAATGGCACACAAGGCGATAATAAAAGTGACCTTATTAATGGTGGGGTAAGTTACGACAAAGATAACTTGCATGTTGCTTTAACGTATACCAATAAAGGTATATATGAGAATGAACAAGAATTGGGTGACAATAATATTGTTGGCGGATCTTTAGCTTATTCTTTTGATAGCGGTTTTTACTTTGCCCTAGGCTACCAGGCTAAAAAATACAATCGGGATTTAGGTATAGATAGAAATGGGCATACGCTTGATGTGTCAATGGCTTATCCGCTGAGCAAAAATTATAAAGTAAAAATGGGTTATTTTGACTTTGATGATGGCCACCAAGCAGCTCAAACGCAAAATTATAATGGCGCAAACCTTACTCTTGAATGGCTGCCAGCAGAAAACTTACGTTTACATGTTGAATACCTTTACCGAGACTTTGATTATTTAGCTGATTTTAGTTCATTCTCTGTAGGGTTTCGCTACGACTACTCACAAGTGTGGGGCTATTAATAGTAAAAACATGCATATACTAAAAAAACCTTTAACACTGACAATGAGTTTACTGCTGTTTGTATGTACATTTACAAGCAACAGCAAAGTCGATGTTACTATATTAGCTGACGATGATTATCCACCATATAGCTATTTAGAAAGAGGTGAATTAAAAGGGGTTTATATTAATTTATTGAGACGTGCTGGCGATCAACTAAAGCTAGATTACGACGTTAAAATAATACCGATGCCTTGGAAAAGAGCACTGCTTACCGTAAAAAATGGTGATGTTATAGCGGTAGTTCCCCCGTATTTACATTACGATTCAAGGCCTTTTATTTCATCATATTCGGTGGCATTAGGCACTGAGTTTGTGGTGACTTATTGTCGTGAAAATATTGATTTAAAAGCTACGTTAAATTTAAATTCGGCTACTAATAAACGTGTTCATTTAGGAATGAATGCAGGTTATTTGCTGCTGGATGAACGTTATAAAAAGGCAATAACACAAGGGCGTATTCAATTATGGGAAAATAAAAGTACAGAAGCTAATGTCATAAAGTTACTTACTAATAAAATAGACTGCTATGTTAATGATAGAAAAGCCACACAGTATGAACTAGAAAGCGTAAAAAAAAGCTACCCACAATATGCTGCGATTACGGTTATAGAGAAAGATGAAATTAATCACAGAACTGCACACATAGGCTTTAGCCGTGAATTTACCTCTCCATATAAAGACGATTTTATAAAAAGAATGAATAGGGCTTTACTTGACCTGATAGATGAATCAGTAACTGAGTAAAGCAAATAGTTTATCGTTTGTTATTTCAACATTTTATGTTCTTATCAATTCCAGCTAGGTAATTTTCTTACATAATTTCACACTCTATTGTTGACTGAGCTTTACTCTAAGCGACTTTTAGTTATTAATTATGTTTAACCAACAATAGTCATACCTGAGTGCTTACGTTGCTGAATAACCCCCATATTTATTGTATCTATAGGCTTCTCTGGTGCTTTTAAGCAAAGTCTTAGTACGCTAATATAAATTCTTCAGTTGTATTTATAACACCGGATGTACTTGCGGCAATGAGGGGGATATTTTTTACAGTTACCTACTTTAAGGATAAGAAGTGCTTAGCAAGTAAAGGCTATACTTGATTAAAATACTCGGGTATTGGATAATCATGCTATTGCGATATTGAGGGGTTTAAAATGTCTGACGAATTACCAATTAAGTTCAGCGATGCGGCTGCAGTTCGTGTCAAGCAGTTAATCGATGAAGAAGAAAACCCTGAACTTAAACTACGTGTTTATGTAACTGGTGGAGGTTGCTCAGGTTTTCAATATGGTTTTACTTTTGATGAAAAAGCAAATCCAGGCGATTTAGAAATAGTAAAAAATGGTGTCACCTTAGTGGTTGATCCTATGAGCATTCAATATTTAGTTGATGGCGAGGTTGATTATACTGAGGGCCTTGAAGGTGCTCGTTTTTTTGTATCTAATCCAAATGCAACAACAACCTGTGGTTGTGGTGCAAGCTTTAGCGTTTAATCATGAGCTAAGGTCGAAATAAAAGCCGCTTTTGCGGCTTTTTTAATGCCTAAAAATCGCTTGGGGCGTACTCAGTTATTTGCATTATTAATATAAAAAAACCAAGTACAAATACAGAAAAAGCTAAAATATACATAAAGCCTTTTTTACCTTGCTTAATAGGCACACCGTTATGGCGCAAAAAAAAGTACCAACCTAAACATAATATGATAGGTAATAAAAAAAGTAATCTGAACATTATTTAACCTTTGTCGCGCTGATTATGTCTTAATAATAAACCTGTACCAGTAAAATGAAATAAATTTATCATAAATATTTATAAAAAATGTGTAGCCGAAAAATATAATTTTTTAATGTTTTCTGATAACTTAGGATGAATATTCAGCTTTTATAAATATTAGAGCATGCTCAAACTTGTACCGAGTATGTAATTAATTATTCAACGAAAGTATTAATAGTATATAATGTATCCAAGAGTGAGACGGGCAAAATTTCATTCTTTTAAAAACAAACCTATACCACATTATTAGCGTAGTTTTAGCTGTGTGGGTAAAAGTAAGTAGCAACACGTGCTTAATTAGCTGTATTGCTATTGAAGTAACATTGAGTATCGCTGCTTGCTTACCTACAGCTATTGATAGACTACCGCTTTTATGGGTATGTCAAATCATCGAGTAGGAGATGTAAAATGATGGGCAAGACCGTTTCTTCAGAAGAAAACGCAAAGCTAACAAAATGGCTTAAAAGCAAACGCCAAGAAAAAGGCCATACAATGCGTAGCCTAGCACAAGTGCTAGGTACACCTCATTCATTTATCGGTAAAATTGAAAATCAAGAACGCCGTTTAGATGTAATTGAATTTGTTCGTTATTGTACTGCACTAGAAGCAGATCCGCATGAAGCATTAAGTCTACTTAAAGCTGATTAACGATAAAGTTGCTTAGTTTGTTTTAAGGGGCGTTTAAATGTTCTAAGCAATAAATTAATGCAGGGATGCATTAAATACCTCAATTATTCTCATGGTAATTCTTTTCAAGCTCATATAGCTTATGCCTAATTAAATACAAAAATATCAGCGATGGTAAAACCATTAACGCTGTAAGAATAAAGAACAGTGACCAATTACCCGCTAACCAATCATCAATTACCACACCGCTGTAGCTAGAAAGTAATGTCCTTCCTAAGTTTCCTAATGATGCTAATAACGCATAATGTGTTGCACTAAATGCTCTATCACATAGCATTGAAATAAACGCTACCATTGCGACTAGCGACCATGCTTGTGTAAAACCATCAATAACTATAGCAAAGGCATACAATCTTAAATCGGGACCAACTAACGCAATCCACGAAAATGCTAAATTTGATGCCGCCATTGCAATACCACTTATAAATAAACCTTTAACAATGCCATATTTTTGATTAAATAAGCTGCCAACAAAGGTAAATATAATAGTCAGTACGGCTGTGCCTACTTTTGAAAATGTAGCAATATCGCTATTACTAAAGCCAATTTCTTTATAAAACACAATAGACATGCGGCCCAAAAATGCCTCACCTATTTTAAATAAGAAAATAAAGGCCAATAGCGCGAGTGCTGTTTTAACGCCATTTTTAGTAAAAAACGCTCTAAACGGATCTATAACTGTGACAGCAAGCCAAGCGATGGTTCTTGTAAAAGGAGTTTGTTTTGTTGATGATAGTTTTTCAAGGTATACGCGCTCAAGCTCAGCGTGTACTGCTTCTCTGTTTGATTTTGGCTCTTTTGCGAATAGTACACCACTCATTAACAGTAACATTACAGCGGCTAGAAAATAGTAAATTTGTGGCCAATCAAGAGAAGGAATATCCGCCATATAAAACGGAATTGCGCCTAAAAGCGCATAGCCAGTCCACCAACCAGATGTCGCCATTGCAGCGGCTGCCGTAGTCTTGTGAGATTCGCTTTCACTGAGTGTGTCTATTCTAAATGCATCAATTGCAATATCTTGTGTTGCAGAGGCAATTGCGATCAACAAACAAATTGCAGCAACCATTGCCAAATTAGCTTTTAAATCAAGCCCTGCTAGTAATAAGGAGCCAATTAAAATAAAACTTTGACACAATAGTATCCAGCTGCGACGTTGGCCTAACCACTTATATAAAAAGGGGAGTTTGGTTCGGTCAATTAGAGGCGACCATAAAAAGTTGATACTATAGGCACCAAATACAATACCAAATAAGCCAATCATGCTGCGGCTTAAGCCTTCATCCTTTAACCATGCCGACAGCACTGAGCCAATTAACACCCATGGAAAGCCGCTACTCATACCAAATATAAAAATATTGATTAGGCGTTTATCTTTAAAATAAGAGATGTATTCGCTGATTGAGAGAGTTTTGCTCATAGGGCCTTCATTGGCTTAGATGCAGAGCAGCTAGGCTGCTCTTAAAAAATTTATAATGGTGTTTGCTCAAGTAATTTAATATTTAAAATAACAACCGGTGTTTTTGGTACAAAGTCATAACCAATTTTTTCGTTGAATCCTGTTTCTACAGTCATAATTTTATCAAGTGTGTCGTAGCCGTCCATTACGTTACCAAAAACAGCAAAACCCCAATCTTTGTTTGGATTTAGATGATCGTTATTATCCATATTGAAAAAGAATTGACGGGTTCCCGAGTGTGGTTCTCTGTCTTGGTATGCCATAGCAATGCTGTACATATCGTTTTTTAAGCCATTGCCACTTTCGTTAAAAATAGGATCGTTTTCGTGCAAGCCATCGTAATCTTTGTCGTAGCCACCACCTTGAATAACAAAATCGCGCTCATTTTCTATATCGCGCTCAATTCGATGAAAAACACTGCCTTGGTAGCTTTTGTCCGACACGTAGGTTAAAAAATTATTCACTGTAATGGGCGCTCTTGAGCGATCAAGCTCGACAATTATACTGCCCATTGAGGTTACGATTTCGACGCGCGGAAAAATATTATCTTTTTGCACAAAGCGGCCTTCTTGTGCCGCTAAGCTGTTAATACTAAAAAATAGGCTTAAGCCGACTAGAAAAAATCGTTTCATAATTAACCTTCTAAAAATTCTATTAATTCAGGATCAGACACAATGCGAGTAATCATTTGCTCAGTCAACTTATTAAGCTGACCTTCTATTTTTGCTCGTTCGTGACCAAATGGCCCTTCTAAATTAGCACTACCTCGGTACACCTTACTAAAATTGCTTGAAGCGCGAATAACACGAACACCAAGCTCTATTTGGGCTTCGCTGGTATGGCTGACCAGCTTTTCGGTTACAACCGCTTGCAATGCATGAATGTCAATTTCAAAGCGTACGGTTGCTAAATTTGAGATGCTTGCACCATTTCGGCTAAGCGCGCTATCTAAAATACTTTTAACTGACTGTGTAATCCCTTGGCTGGCAAACGTTTTTATTTTATCAGATTCAATAAGCTTAAGCGTTGAAGTATCACCTCGTAAATCAATTACGCTAGTACTTAAGCTACTATTTATTGTACTTACTTGCCCGCTTTTATAAATTGGGTTAAGGATCACCTGATTAGGCTGATTAGCACAACCAGCTAATATAAGTAGCGCACATAGGCTAAAAATAGTTTTAATCATTACGTTCCTAATAGTTTTTAGTTGCGCTAAGCACTACAAACTTCTTATTCGAGCCTAGCAGTTTACAGTTGCCAAACATACGATTTAGTTTATCGTGGTAGTCTAAATGACGATTACCGATAATACGTAATTCACCGCCTTGCTTTAGAGTCTCTTTAGCCTGTTTAAACATTTGCCATGCAATATGATCTGTTACCGCTTGTGCTTGATGAAATGGAGGGTTACACAACACCATATCTACGCTGTCTTGAGTGAAGTCAGTTAAACAATCGTTTTCAATAAATTGGCAGTTATCAAATTGTTCAGGCATGTTTTGTTCTACATTTAAACGTGCAGACTCAACCGCCATGTATGACTCATCAACAAAGGTAACGGATGCTTTAGGGCAACGAGCAAGCGCCATAACACCAACAACGCCATTGCCACAACCCAAGTCGATTATGCTGGTTTCTTTTTTAGTTTCTGGTAAATAATTAAAAAAGAATCGAGCACCTATATCTAATGAGTCGCGTGAAAATACATTTGCATGATTTGTTATATTAAATTCAGTGCCTTCAAGTGGCCAAGTAATAGGGAAATCAGCTGCTTTGTAGCCACCTTTTGCGGTGCTTAACATAAGGCGTGATTTTTTAACCGCTAAACTTGTTTTTGTTTCACCAATAAATTGCTCAAACGATTTTATTGTTGAATTATGAATTTCTTTTGTTTTGCCTGCTGCAATTACCGGTGTACCAGGTGCAAGTATTTCGCTTAATTCACTTAGTTGAAATTGTAAAAAACCCACGTTACGCGGTATTTTTATTAGCACTAAATCTATGTCGTCAGGCAATGCAGACAGACTATCTATTTGGCTAAACTGCGCCGTAGATAGTTTGTTTATTTGTAAGTTATACGCTACAGCTTGATGGCTAATATAAGAATCGTTAACTGAACAGACCGTTAATTGATTAAAACTACAAGCAAGTGCGCCAAAGCTATCGTTTAAAATAAGCAGTGAGCGACAATCTGGGTGATGTTCGTTAACATAATTGATAAGGTACTCATCGGCTGAATCCCACGCTTGTAAACTGCGGTTTTTTTGATCCAAAGGGAAGCGTTCAAGAGTAAATGTTTTATCGCCTAGCTGGGCTTGTGTCGTCATAATGGTATTTGATCAGTAAACTAATGTAGGTAAATTCTAACATGCAACGGCAAAACGCCAACCCCCAACAGTTACCAAATGGCTTTTCTTATCAAAGTAGGGCACTTAGCGCGCAAAAAAGCCTCGATTTATTTTATTATTTGCAAAAAAATCTAACTTGGCAGCAACCCGACGTCACTGTCTATTCAAAAACAGGCCCAATTCCTCGGCTGCAATGCTTTATTAGCGAGCATAATTTTGAATATGGGTATTCCCATAGCAAATTAATAGTGGAGCCTTGGCCTGATACTTTATTAGCAATGCGTAAGCGCTTAGAAAAACATTTAAATCAGCCATTGAATTCTTTATTGGTTAATTATTATCGAGATGGTAACGATACTATGGGCTGGCACAGTGATGACGAAATAGAGCTGGGCCATCAACCGACTATCGTGTGTATATCGCTTGGGGCAGAGCGTATTTTAAAGCTTAAACAAAAATCGACAAACAAAGTAATCGACTTAAAGTTACAAAGTGGCAGCTGTTTAGTTATGAATGGCGACAGTCAACGCGATTATCAACATGCAATCCCAAAGCAAACTACATTAGCTCACCCACGAATTAGCTTAACGTTCAGATACATAAAGCAAATCAAACAAGCTCAATTTTAGTTAGCCAATAGGCTTGGCTAGTTGTTATGATAATAATATAACTTAACTACAAAAATGGTTTTTATGTCAATGCAGCAACAAATTCAAGAAAAAATCAGCAGCGCAATTGCCTGTAAGCATTTAAATGTAATTAATGAAAGCCACATGCACAGCAAAGGCACCGAGTCACATTTTAAAGTTATTGTGGTAAGTGAAGAATTTGCCGGCAAACGCCTATTACAACGCCATCGTGAAATTAATGAAATATTAAAAGATGAGTTAGCAAATCATATTCACGCACTCGCTATCCATACTTATACACCGGATGAGTATACCGAGCAGGGCGGCGAAGCACCTGATTCGCCTAATTGTATGGGCGGTTCTAAATCTAGCTAAGTAATCGTTTTATAAGACATTTGATTAGTGATTAACTGATCAGATCAGTGTTTTTAGTATTAGCCTTTAAACTAGCGCTAATTTTTATTGTAAAAGATATAGGATCATCAATGGTCATTAAGCCTAAAATTCGTGGATTTATCTGTACCAACGCACACCCAACGGGATGTAGCGAGCATGTTCAAGAACAAATTAACTATGTAAAACAACAAGGCGCGTTAAAAAACGCACCAAAAAATGTATTAGTTATTGGCGCATCTACAGGCTACGGCTTGGCATCGCGTATCACAGCTGCATTTGGTGGCGGTGCTAAAACACTCGGTATTTTCTTTGAAAAAGAAGGTACTGAACGTAAAACAGGTTCTGCTGGTTGGTACAATACTGCAGCATTTCAAGAAGCAGCAGACGAAGCGGGTCTTTGGTCTAAAAATATTAATGGTGATGCGTTTTCAAACGAAATCAAGCAAAAAGCAATCGACACCATTAAAGCAGATTTGGGTAAAGTAGATTGTATTATTTACAGCCTAGCGTCTCCTCGTCGTACAGATCCAAATACGGGCGAAGTGTTCTCATCTACACTTAAGCCAATAGGTAATGCAGTAACCACTAAAAACTTGAATACGTCAAAGCGCGAAATTGACGAAATTACTGTTGAAGCAGCAAATCAAGACGATATCGATAACACCATTAAAGTAATGGGTGGTGAAGATTGGGAAATGTGGATTGACGCATTAAAAGCCGCTGATGTGTTAGCTGATAATTTTAAAACCACAGCGTACACTTATATCGGTAAAGAGCTAACATGGCCAATATACGGACATGCGACAATTGGTAAAGCAAAAGAAGATTTAGACCGTGCAACCGCTGCAATTAAAGAGTCAACAAAGGATTTAAATGGCGAAGCCTATGTATCATCACTTAATGCAGTGGTAACACAAGCAAGCTCGGCTATTCCTATTATGCCTTTATACATTTCAGCATTATTTAAAGTAATGAAAGCAGATGGTACTTATGAAGGTACAATTGAGCAAATTCAGGCTTTATTTAGTGAGAACTTATATGGTGATAACCCACGCTTTGATGACGGCGGCCACTTATTTCAAAACTACAAAGAATTAGAAGACGATGTGCAAGCACGTGTTCAAGCTGTTTGGGATAAAGTAGATACGAGCAGCATTGATGAGTTAACCGATTATGTGGGTTACCATAACGAATTTTTACGTTTATTTGGCTTTGGTATTGAGGGTGTTGATTACGAACAAGATGTGGATTCGGTCAAACCAATTGCAAATATGATTGATTAACCATATTTTCAAATATGTAATTAAAAAGTCGCTTAGTGCGACTTTTTTGTTTTGCGGGCTTTTTTGAACAATTGTGATTAAAAAATGTCATTCTTTGCTTAAGCTACCACTTTGGTCTAACTTAAATTTTATTAAATACACATAACAAAACTAAATAAGTGTTTCTGTCGTATAATTTTCATAATTAGACTCGCATAGTCGCCCACAATGATGTTAAAATTAAGGCAATATGTGAAGAGTTTTTACCGCGTTGCTTATTTAGTATTCATAGCGAGTTGTTCTTTTATACATTGAAATAACTTGGGATAGCTCAAATGGCGACGTGGTTGGTACGATTTTTCAGTTTCTTTCCGTTAATGTAGTGCAAGTGCGTATGATCAACATAAAAAAAGGTCTGGATTTACCCATAGAGGGCGCACCTCAGCAAGTTATTCACGACGGTTCTCCCGTCAAACGTGTAGCTGTGCTAGGTGAAGAGTTTATTGGTATGCGTCCAACCATGCATATCCGTATGGATGACCAAGTTAAAAAAGGCCAGGTACTTTTTGAAGATAAAAAGAACCCCGGCGTCCTATTTACCGCACCAGCTTCTGGTGTTGTAAAAGAAATAAATCGTGGTGCTAAACGTGTGCTGCAATCTGTTGTTATTGAAGTAGACGGCAGTGAGCAAATCACCTTTGACTCTTTCTCTGACACTGAGCTTACGAGCTTAGATCGTGAAAAAGCTAAAGAAGTACTTATCCAGTCTGGTCAGTGGACGGCACTTCGTGCTCGCCCATTCAGCAAAGTTGCGGCTGTGGATGCAAATCCTAGCTCTATTTTTGTGACCGCTATCGACACTAATCCTCTTGCTGCAGATCCTGCGGTAGTTATTGCTGATAATGTGCAAGCATTTGAAGCGGGTTTAGCCGTTGTATCGCGTTTGACTGATGGAAAAGTATTTGTTTGTAAACAAGTTGGCAGTCAAGTTCCTAGCTCATCAATAGCTCAAGTAGAAGTACATGAGTTTGGTGGTGTGCATCCGGCTGGCCTTGTAGGCACTCATATCCACAATCTTGACCCTGTATCTGCTAGTAAACAAGTTTGGCATATTGGTTACCAAGACGTTATTGCGTATGGTCACTTATTCCTTACGGGTGAAATTTACACAAGTCGTGTTGTTTCGCTTGCAGGTCCTCGTGTTAAAAACCCACGTTTAGTGAAAACACAATTAGGTGCTTCATTGGATGATTTAGTTGCTGGAGAATTAGAAGACGGTGATAACCGTGTTATTTCTGGTTCTGTTTTATCTGGTGCTACTTCAAACGGTGTTAATGCGTTCTTAGGTCGTTACCACGTTCAAGTATCTGTATTACTTGAAGGTCGCGAAAAAGAACTATTTGGCTGGATTGCACCAGGTAGTGATAAATTCTCTGTAACGCGTACCTTCCTTTCTCACCTCACACCGAGTCGTTTATTTAAAATGACAACGTCTACAGGTGGTTCAAAACGTGCCATGGTACCAATTGGTAGCTACGAGCGCGTAATGCCGTTAGATATTTTGCCTACGCTATTATTACGTGACTTAATTGCACGTGACTTAGACAGTGCAATTTCATTAGGCGCGCTTGAACTTGATGAAGAAGATTTAGCGTTATGTACCTTCGTTTGTCCTGGCAAATACGAGTATGGTTCTATCTTGCGCGATTGCTTATCAACGATCGAGAAGGAAGGCTAGAGAGATGGGTTTAAAAAAATATCTAGAAGATATCGAGCCGAATTTTGAAGCCGGTGGAAAATATGAAAAGTTTTATGCACTGTATGAAGCAGCTGCAACTATTTTTTATACACCCGGCTATGTAAATAAAGGCAAGACACACGTACGCGATAATATCGACCTAAAACGCATGATGATTTTAGTGTGGATGGCGACGTTCCCAGCTATGTTTTTTGGTATGTTCAACATCGGTCACCAAGCCGCAGGTGCTTTAGCGCAAGGTTTTGAACTAGCAAACTCGTGGCAGGTTGGTCTGTTTCAGTTCTTTGGTGGTGAATTAACCGCTAATGCAGGCTGGGGCGCTAAAATGTTCTACGGAGCATGTTTCTTCCTACCTATTTACGCAGTCACATTTGCTGTAGGTGGTTTTTGGGAAGTGATTTTTGCTTCTGTGCGTAAGCATGAAATTAACGAAGGTTTCTTCGTTACTTCTGTATTATTTGCACTTATTTTACCTGCAACAATTCCTTTATGGCAAGTTGCACTAGGTATCACATTCGGTGTAGTAATCGCTAAAGAAATTTTTGGTGGTACTGGTCGTAACTTCTTAAACCCTGCTTTGGCTGGTCGTGCGTTCTTATTCTTCGCATACCCTGCGCAAATTTCGGGTGACACAGTATGGACTGCAGTAGATTCTTTCTCTGGTGCGACTATGCTAGGCCAAGCTTTTGTTGGCACACTTGATTTTTCAAACATGGAATTATGGTGGAATGCATTTTACGGTTTCATTCAAGGTTCTGTTGGTGAGACATCGACACTTGCATTACTTGTAGGTGGTTTATTCTTAATTTACGTTCGCATCGCTTCTTGGCGTATCGTACTAGGTGTATTCCTAGGTATGGTAGCAACGGCATTCTTATTAAATGCTGTTGGCTCAGAAACTAACCCTGTATTTGCAATGCCTTGGTATTGGCATTTAGTGCTTGGTGGTTTTGCGTTTGGTATGTTTTTTATGGCTACTGACCCTGTATCGGCTGCATTTACTAACAAAGGTAAATTTGCATACGGTTTACTAATTGGTCTTATGGTGGTTCTTATCCGTGTTGTGAATCCTGCTTTCCCAGAAGGTATGATGCTAGCAATTTTATTTGCTAACTTATTCGCTCCACTGTTCGATCACTTTGTAGTGCAAGCTAATATCAAGCGGAGGTTGGCACGTAATGTCTAGTAATAACGAATCAATCGGTAAAACGTTAGCAGTTGTTGTCGCACTATGTTTAGTGTGTGCAATTATTGTATCGTTTGCTTCTGTACAGCTTCGTCCTTTACAGCAAGCTAATAAAAATAAAGATATTCAAAGCAATATCTTAGCAGCTGCGGGCATAGATAAAGTTGAGAATGTATCTGATACATTTAATGCTAAAATCGAAGCGCGCGTTGTAAATATGACCACAGGTGAGTTTGTAGATACAGACCCAACAATCTTTGATTTTGAAAAAAGCAAATACGATGCGGCGCTAAGTGTTTCTCTAAAAGAGAAAGGCGTTAAAGACATTGCTGGTATTCAACGTGTGACTAAAGAGTCACCGGTGTATATCTCGAAAAAAGAAGATGGCTCTATTGATGCAATCATTCTTCCTATTCAGGGCTATGGCTTATGGGGCTTAATGTACGGTTTTATCTCGCTTGAGAGCGATGGCGAAACAGTTAAAAACATTATCTTCTACAAACATAATGAAACGCCTGGCTTAGGTGGTGAAATCCAAAATCCACAGTGGACTGCTACGTGGCAAGGCAAAGAGCTACCAATTCAAATTGTTAAAGGTACTGCTAACGGCAATGAGCATAAGATCGATGGTCTTTCAGGTGCTACATTAACGTCTAACGGTGTTGAACATGCAGTTGACTTTTGGACTGGCGAAAATGGCTTTGGCCCTTTCCTTGCGAAAGTACGTAAAGGAGCATTGAAATAATGGCTGATACTAAAGAAATGAAGGCGGTCCTATTTGGTCCGGTTTTAGCTAACAACCCAATCGCACTACAAGTACTGGGTATTTGTTCTGCGCTAGCGGTAACGTCTAGCTTAAAAAATGCGTTAATTATGTCAATCGCATTGACGTTAGTAACTGCATTTTCTAGCTTCTTTATCTCGATTATTCGTAACCAGATCCCATCGTCAGTACGTATCATTGTACAAATGACGATTATTGCATCATTAGTAATTGTTGTTGACCAAGTATTGCAAGCGTTTTCTTATGCTACAGCTAAAGAGCTTTCAGTATTTGTTGGTCTAATTATTACTAACTGTATTGTAATGGGTCGTGCTGAAGCATATGCGATGAAGTCACCACCACTTATGTCATTCCTTGATGGTATTGGTAATGGTTTAGGCTACTCTGTTGTTTTACTTACTGTTGGTTTCATTCGTGAGCTATTCGGTAAAGGAACACTATTCGGTGTTGATATTATCCCATTAGTACAAGATGGCGGTTGGTATCAACCTATGGGTCTATTAATATTACCACCGAGTGCATTCTTCATCATTGGTTTATTCATATGGGTACTTCGTACTTATAAGAAAGACCAAGTAGAAGCTAAAGCGTAAGGGGCACACAGTGGAACATTATATTAGTTTGTTTGTAAAAGCCGTTTTTATTGAAAACTTAGCGTTATCATTTTTCTTAGGCATGTGTACTTTTTTAGCAGTATCTAAAAAAGTGACTACTTCAATTGGCCTAGGTGTAGCGGTTATCGTTGTTTTAGGTATTTCTGTACCTGTTAACAACTTGGTTTACCATGCTGTGTTAGCACCAGGCTCACTTACGTGGCTTGGTTATCCTGATGCAGACCTTAGCTTTTTACGTTTCTTAACTTTCATTGGCGTTATTGCAGCGCTAGTGCAAATTCTTGAAATGGTATTAGATAAGTTCTTCCCAGTACTTTACAACGCGTTAGGTATCTTTTTACCATTGATCACAGTTAACTGTGCAATCTTTGGTGCGGTATCTTTCATGGTTGAGCGTAACTATAACTTCGGTGAGTCTGTTGTTTATGGTATTGGCGCTGGTGTTGGTTGGGCACTTGCAATTACATTGCTTGCAGGTATCCGTGAGAAAATGAAGTATTCAGACGTGCCAGACGGCTTACGTGGTTTAGGTATTACCTTCATCACTGTTGGTTTAATGGGACTTGGCTTTATGTCATTCTCTGGTATTTCACTGTAAAGGTAGCGAGGATAAATCATGGATTATCAGATTTTCTTAGGCGTTGGTGTTTTTATCGCTATCGTTGTACTACTGGTTTTAGTCATCATTGGTGCTAAATCTCAGTTAGTTGCAAGCGGTGATATCATCATCGGTATTAATGGTGATAAAGATAAAGCCATTACTACATCAGCAGGTAATAAGCTTTTAAGTGCATTATCTGAGTCAGGTATATTTGTATCATCTGCATGTGGTGGCGGTGGCTCTTGTGGCCAGTGTCGTGTACACATTAAAGAAGGTGGTGGCGATATCCTGCCAACTGAGCTTGATCACATATCTAAAGGCGAAGCCCGTGAAGGCTGTCGTTTAGCGTGTCAGGTAAATGTTAAAAACGACATGGAAATTGAGCTTGAAGAGTCAATTTTCGGTGTTAAGAAGTGGGATTGTGAAGTTATCTCTAACGATAACAAAGCAACGTTCATTAAAGAACTTAAGCTTCAAATTCCAGATGGTGAGTCAGTACCGTTCCGTGCGGGTGGCTACATCCAAATCGAAGCGCCACCTCATCACGTTAAATATGCAGATTTCGATGTTCCTGAAGAATATCGTGGTGATTGGAACCACTTTGGTTTCTTCGATCTGGAGTCAAAAGTAGACGAAGAAACTATTCGTGCTTACTCAATGGCTAACTACCCAGAAGAAGAAGGCATCATTATGCTTAACGTGCGTATTGCTGCTCCGCCGCCAAGAAACCTTAGCTTGCCGTGTGGTAAAATGTCTTCGTACATTTGGTCACTTACAGCTGGCGATAAAGTAACTATTTCAGGTCCATTTGGTGAGTTTTTCGCTAAAGACACCGATGCAGAAATGGTATTTGTTGGTGGTGGTGCTGGTATGGCGCCAATGCGTTCTCATATCTTTGACCAACTTAAACGTTTGAACTCTAAACGTAAGATGAGCTTTTGGTATGGTGCACGTTCTGAACGTGAAATGTTCTACGTAGAAGATTTTGACGGCTTAGCCGCTGAAAATCCTAACTTCGTATGGCATACAGCGCTTTCAGATCCACAACCTGAAGATAACTGGGAAGGCTATACTGGCTTTATCCATAACGTGTTATTTGAGAACTATCTTAAAGATCATGAAGCGCCGGAAGATTGTGAGTACTACATGTGTGGTCCTCCAATGATGAACGCGGCAGTTATTACTATGCTTAAAGATTTAGGTGTTGAAGACGAAAATATCTTACTAGATGACTTCGGTGGCTAACACTCATACCAAAACAGTTTAGTTTTGGTTAAAATACCAGCCTCGTAGCACTTGTGTTACGAGGCTTTTTTATTCTTTAATTTTTTAATCTATTAAGTAGAGCAGCTATGAATCGAGTAAGTACTTCACAAGGCATAATGGCTTTTTTGCTAATTACACTGACCTTATTATTGTCTGGGTGTGGTGAAAAGCCTGAGTTAAAAGAGACCTTTTTAGAAGGTAAAACTATGGGGACCACTTATCATATTAAATATTACGATGAGCAAGCTCAGTTGTCGGCCTCACAATTAAAGTCGCAAATAGACGCTGTTTTAAAAGATGTTAATCAATCTATGTCTACTTACATAGAAGACTCTGAGATAAATACATTCAACAGATTACCAGCAAATCAGGTTATGCCGATTAGTGAAGATTTTAGGGCTGTTATATCTGAGTCTATTCGGTTAGGTGAGTCAACCAAAACACTTGATGTCACTATGGGGCCATTAATCGATTTATGGGGATTTGGCCCAGATAAAAAACCAACTAATCGTCCTAGCGATGAAGAGTTAGTTAGTATGATTAAAAATATAGGCGTTGATAAGCTTACGCTAACAGCTCAAGGTTTGGCTAAAAAAGTGGCTGGCTTAGAGCTATCGTTTTCGGCAACGGCTAAAGGCTACGGTATTGATAAGGTGGCGCAATTATTAGAAAGCCACAATATTACCAACTACATGGTTGAAATTGGCGGTGAGCTTCGAATTGCAGGCGAAAAGCCAAATAATAAAGATTGGGTAATAGCTATAGAGCAACCAGATGCACAACCTGGAGAGCGTAAAGTACACCGTATTTTAACGCCGGGTACTAATGGTATTGCAACGTCAGGTGATTACCGGATTTTTTATGAGATGAATGGTGAAATTTATACTCATTTAATTGACCCAACAACAGGAATGCCAACTAAGCATGACCTAGTATCGGTAACCGTGCTTCATCCAAGTGCTATGACAGCTGATGGTTTAGCGACAGCATTAACCGTTATGGGCATGGATAAAGCGCAAGCTTATGCTCAGGAGCATGACTTACCTGTATATTTAATCGCTAAATCGAAAGACGGTTTAATAACATACTCAAGCCCTGCATTTAAACCTTATTTATAGTAAGGCGCGGGCTTGTTTATTTCCACGTTATTTGGGTATATAATTGCAGTCGCTCAGAAATGTTTTGAGCTTAATTTATTGCTGATCAATAGGGGCTAAGCAATGTCACTTTTTCTTCTTACTTTTGGCTTACTAATTTTGATAGTGTCGGCTATGGCCGTTGGTATGATCGTGCAAAAAAAATCTATGGCAAGCAGCTGTGGTGGTTTGGGCTCGGTTGGTATTGATAAAGCTTGTGATTGCGATGATCCATGTGATAAGCGCAAAAACCGTTTAGCAAAAGAGCAAGCCTGGAAAGAAAATCAAATTATTTAAGTCCGCCTTAAATAAAAATATTAATTTCATTAAAAGCATGAACACTCTAACGAGTAAATAATCGCTTATTAGTACAATGTAATTGATATGAAAAGCGCTTAATAGCGCTTTTTTTGTGCCTGTAAAACCCAATACCTATTTTATTAAAAACATGATCATTCTTTCGTATTAAATAACTCTCACTGCGTTAAAAGTTATTCACGGTCGACTGCATGGATACAGGAGGTAGAGTAATGCAGAAGTAATTGCCGAGCACAACTGTATGCCATAATTTCGCCTTATGTATGGCTATTTTCTTAGCGCCATAATAGATCACTAATTTAGTGTAATTAGTGTAATGCAATATAAATGTATTAGACAAAGGTTTATGGTTTAGTTTTTTTCACCTGTTAGGTTTATTTTTCTCGTTTGTAAAATTGGAGCTAACACTCTAAAGTTTAACCATAGACACAGAGCAAGGCTCTTGTCATAAGTTTGAGGCAAAGTTAGCCTCGCTTAAAAGAATCTTTATATTGTGTGTGAAGATGTTGTCAGTGTGAAAAACAACTCAGGTTCGTGGATTTATTTCTATAAAAAAGAATTTGAGTTGTTTTTATTTTCTACAGCGCCGCGTAATGTAAACCAAAAATCTTTATATTGTGTGTGAAGATGTTGTCAGTGTGAAAAGCAACTCAAGTTCGGTGGATTTATTTCTATAAAAAAGAATTTGAGTTGTTTTTATTTTCTGCAGCGCCGCGTAATGTAAACCAAAAATCTTTATATTGTGTGTGAAGATGTTGTCAGTGTGAAAAACGGCTCAATTTCGGTGGTGACTGAATTTGGGCTGTTTTTATTTGTGTTCCGTTATTCCTCCAGATTATTCTTCAAAGTTATATTGTTATCCTTAATTAACCAGAGTTCAGGTTAAATAATACCAAACTGCATAAATCTTTGATCAATTTAACGAATTAAATTGCACTATAACGTCGTTAAAATTTTTTATTTAGAACAACTAGATACAAAAATTTTTGCCTAGTTCTAGCGTAATTTTCTTAACGTCAAATAGAAC
>NZ_PNDU01000683.1:0-393 GCF_005886635.1 Pseudoalteromonas sp. S558
CTTGCCACGGCCCAGGCATGGGATTGCGAATAACCACTAAGTCATAATTTAATTCATCGTACCAATCAAGACTAGTGTTTATCACCGCATTGGTTGCAAAGTATTTAGTACCATCGGGTCTTACTAAAATTACGGCAGGCGATCCAGGGCGTCTAAAAAATATTAATTTTATTTCATCAATTTTGTCATCAACACGAAAACGGTTATCCAGTAACGGGATTTCATTTTGTTTACCGCTGCCTTTTAACTCTTCAACTTGCTTTACGCTGTGTGCATCGGGGTGGAAACACACGGCGATTAAAAGCAGTGAAACTACTAATAGCGTTTTCATAATAATGCCCTATTCAGCGCGCCATAAACAATGGCCGCCCTCCTTTTGTACAATGTCTAAAC
>NZ_PNDU01000684.1:0-262 GCF_005886635.1 Pseudoalteromonas sp. S558
TTATGAATTCGTAATTATGTTTTAGTTTAAAGGCTGTAGTGAGAACTTTCATTTCAAGTTATTGCTTGTGCGAGCTCCCTCAAATAGTGATGCTTTATTATATCAGTTAATAGCCGGATTCTGAGTATTATTTAGAGTAATTTAATTTACCTTTCCGTCTGAAGCACATAATCATTTATTATTTGATGGTAGTTTTTAGATCGTGCTTTGTTCGCAGAGAGAATATTACTATTATTTTTTATTTAAATCTAAATTCGAATTT
>NZ_PNDU01000685.1:0-262 GCF_005886635.1 Pseudoalteromonas sp. S558
TCAACCGCAGCCGTAAAATAAAACCGCTTTTTCACAGTAGCCCGAGTATGAGTGACGCTTACTCGGGCTTTTTTTATCTGCATTTTTAACCTTCATTATTTGCCGCTAATATTTCACTAAAAATTCACGTTTATTTATTGCACATGTTAAAAAAAATGACTATTTTTATTACTCAGGGTTGACACCGGTGTCATTGTCATGCGTTAATACCCTGACACCGGTGTCAGGGTTGTTGTGAGAGGCTCCCTGGTAGCGTACCTTT
>NZ_PNDU01000686.1:0-340 GCF_005886635.1 Pseudoalteromonas sp. S558
TCTTACAAATTCTTCAAACAAAGGTGTTAAGGCACAGTTTGAAAGTGCTGGTTTAATGTCGTACTTTGACGCACGTTACAGGATTGAAGATATTAAAATTTATAAACCAGACTTACGTGCTTATCAGTGGGTACTTAAAAAGCTAAATGTACCACCCATTGAAGCAATGATGATAGCAGCGCACGGCTGTGATGTTGCTGGTGCATAAGAAGCTGGCTTAAAAACCACGTTAATAGAACGCCCTGGCAAAGCCCTTTATCTATTAGCTAAAAAACCTGACCACGTTGTGAAAGATTTACATGAATATGACGCTCTACTTAAATAAGTAAGCGCTAATAAA
>NZ_PNDU01000687.1:0-374 GCF_005886635.1 Pseudoalteromonas sp. S558
GGCTACGCAACAGGTGTATTATTAGTAAAAAACATACTTGCTCAGTAGCTTACCCAAGCACAAAATAAAATGATTAATAACGCTATTTATGAAGCTAATGCTACAATACCGTTTTATTCAAATGCCGAAAATATTCCAACCAAAAGCAATAAGCTTACAACTCTCGAAATTAATTTTGCAGGACAAACATGGCTAGTAGATTTAGCGATTAAAGAGGAATTCTTACCGCATCAAACTAATAACATGACACTCTTTTTGCTTATTTTACAGGTCATTGTCAGCTCACTCATTTTATTGATATTACTGTTGTTTAATCACCAACACCTTGCACTTTCACGTTGGGTAGCAGAGCGTACTCGCTCTCTCGTTAAGGC
>NZ_PNDU01000688.1:0-325 GCF_005886635.1 Pseudoalteromonas sp. S558
CTGTTTAAAAATCATTAACGCATCGGCAAGCGAACCGGCCTGCTGCTTGGTTGACATAATTAAGCTAGTTTTAGTCGGGATTTGAGTTGATACTTGCAGTGGTTTTCGGGCAAACACAATGAAGCGACTGTGATTTTCTTTTTGATTGGCAAGATTCGCCTTGATCACTTCAAGGCCTACATTTTTCCCTGCTTGCGCAGAGCCGATTGCTGCGCTGTTCGGTGTTTCAAGAGCTGATTTTAATGCACTTGATGTTGAATCGCAGGTTTCATGCTGAAGTTCGCCAAGGCCCTGTAAAAAGCGGCTACACTGGGCAAAGGGTTGC
>NZ_PNDU01000689.1:0-303 GCF_005886635.1 Pseudoalteromonas sp. S558
CTCCCATGGTTGCGCAGGTATGAGAGCGATTTAAAGAAAAATCAAACTCATCGTCTAATACTTCATTTGCTCTGAATTCATGGCTATCTTTAAGTACTAAGCTAATAAATAAAACACTGCCGGCTAAATTAGCCTCTTCAGTTTGTATTCGCTCATTAAGTACCGGCGTAAAGTTTTTTTCACGCCATTGCTGAGTGCTAGTAGCATCAAATAATAAACGGCTCGGAGTAGTTGCCAATAAACGAGTTGCATCGTAAACAAACGCTTTCCTCAACCCTCGATAAAGTCCTAGCTGCGATGCCC
>NZ_PNDU01000690.1:0-257 GCF_005886635.1 Pseudoalteromonas sp. S558
CGTTTATCATGCTTTCTGCAATTGTACATGCCGCTGCCTCAAGCGCACTGGCGAGTACATCCCCTGCGGCTATTTGAACTTGAATACTTTCTGTAAAAATTTCTTTATTAGTGTCTTCCATAGCCTAACAATAATTTAAACTTGATCTTTATATTGACCTTATGCTCATGTTGCTTAAGTATATAAAATACGTTTTTAAGACAGTTTATTTTAGGGGATGACCCTCCCGCTATGTCTTCGTAATATATTGTTTCGGG
>NZ_PNDU01000691.1:0-201 GCF_005886635.1 Pseudoalteromonas sp. S558
CGGCAGCGACTTGCGTTGAGCTATAGTTATGAAGCTCAATAAACGAATCACTCGTTTTACTTGATTCGTCAACAGTATGTGCATGCGCGCTTACATCGTATGCACTTTGCGAAACATGAATAAGCGACTCTCGCATTTTCAATATAAATAAGTTAAAAGAGTGAGATAACTCTGAAATTTCGTCATTAGCAGACTCATTTA
>NZ_PNDU01000692.1:0-341 GCF_005886635.1 Pseudoalteromonas sp. S558
TAATAGATAAAGAACCAAGTAACTGTTTTAGCATTCAATTCCCTTATGCGTTTAGTAGCTCAAACCATTTATCTAAACTGTAATCGTAGTTATCCATCACTGTATTCCACACTGCAATATTCGAAAAGCGCTTTTCATAGCTGCCGCCATCGCGAATCTGCCCAGGCAAAATTATATTTTTGCCATCGGTACCCGCTAGTGGTTGAGTCGCGGCTTTGCCATCATACCAATAATCCCATTCGGGCTTGGTGATTATTTCTTTGCTACGTTCTGGATGAGAAATGTAAGAACCCTGCTTTGAAATACATGCACCCGGCCAGCCCGATAACCACCAGTTGATG
>NZ_PNDU01000007.1:0-19124 GCF_005886635.1 Pseudoalteromonas sp. S558
AAACTGCGCTAATCGCCGATACTTACTATTGCTTGCGAGTGACCTCGTTGACAACGGGGTGCATAATAGTGATTTGACGGGGTTAGGTCAAACGTTTTTTTTATAAAAACAATCAAGTGGTCATTTTTAGTGCACAATGGTTAAATATTACAATAGAAGGCTGAATTTTAAACTATTTAACAACTCAAACACCATATACTTTAAAAGCAACTTGGCGCTGCAATGCTTTTCTGCGAAAATAGTCAGCACATTATAAAGCGAATGACATAAAGACTGTATTTTCTTTATGTTCATAATTACCCCTATTTTATTATGTATTCGTTTTTAAAGTATCGGTATCTAGTTAATTAACCCCCAATTAAAGGTCACCCATGACGGCAAACATCATTGATGGTAAGGCAATCGCAAAACAAGTACGTAGCGCTGTAGCAGAACGCGTAAGTGAACGTGTAGCAAATGGTTTACGTGCACCAGGGCTTGCAGTAGTACTTGTAGGGCTCGATCCAGCAAGCCAAGTTTATGTTGGTTCAAAACGTAAAGCCTGTGAAGAAGTCGGTTTTATTTCTAAATCATTTGATTTGCCTGCTGAGACTAATGAGCAAACTCTTTTAGATTTAATTGACGAGCTGAATAATGATGCACAAGTTGATGGTATTTTAGTACAGCTACCATTACCTAAAGGACTCGATGCGGAAAAGATTTTAGAACGCATTACCCCGCACAAAGATGTAGATGGTTTTCATCCGTACAACATAGGCCGACTAGCACAAAGAATGCCTGCGCTTCGTCCATGTACGCCAAAGGGTATTATTACATTACTTGATTCTACCGGTGTACGTTATAAGGGGATGCATGCGGTTGTAGTTGGCGCGTCAAATATTGTTGGTCGTCCAATGTCGTTAGAGCTTTTATTAGCAGGTTGTACAACCACAGTGTGCCATAAGTTTACCCAAGACTTAGAAACACATGTTCGCCGTGCTGATCTATTGGTTGTAGCCGTAGGTAAACCAGAATTTATCCCAGGAGATTGGATAAAAGAAGGCGCTATCGTTATCGATGTGGGCATTAACCGTTTAGATACGGGTAAATTAGTCGGTGACGTGCAATACAGTGTGGCTGAACAAAAAGCGCATTTTATTACCCCAGTCCCTGGTGGCGTTGGCCCTATGACGGTCGCAAGCTTAATTGAAAACACACTTGAAGCATGTGAAAAATACCACAGCTAAGTGTTAGAAAAATCAAAAAAGGGTTGCCATTTGGCAACCCTTTTTAGTTGAACGTGAATTACTTTAAACGCTTACGCTTTACGCCATGTAGTTTTACCTGCAGAGTCTTCCAGTATTACTCCAAGTGCATTTAAAGCATCACGCGCTTCATCGGCCGCAGCCCAATCTTTACCCGCGCGCGCTTCATTACGCTTAACTATTAACGCTTCTATTGTTGCGACTTCATCGTCACCTTGTCCACCTTGTAAAAACGCTTCTGGCGCTTGTTGAGCAACCCCTAACACTTCACCAAGGCTGCGCAGTACAAACGCTAACTTGCCAGCTTGAACTGCATCGCTGTCTTTTACACGGTTTAGCTCTTTAGCAAGTTCAAACAGTACCGGCAATGCCTCTGGCGTATTAAAGTCATCATTCATTGCTTTTCTAAACTTAGCGACAAACTCATTGCCTTCAAGGCTACACTCTGTAGGCTCAACATCACGAAGCGCTGTATAAATACGTTCAAGTGATGAACGCGCTTGGTCTAAATTTTCTTGCGAATAATTTAATTGGCTACGGTAATGACCAGAAATTAAAAAGTAACGAACAGATTCAGCATCGTATGCTTTTAAAACTTCACGCACTGTAAAGAAATTATCTAACGACTTAGACATTTTTTCTTTGTTTACTTGCACCATGCCCGTGTGGATCCAAGTATTTACATACTTGCCGTTATTTGCACAGCATGATTGTGCTATTTCGTTTTCATGATGTGGAAACTGTAAATCAGACCCCCCACCGTGAATATCAAAATGCTCGCCTAGGTGCTTTGAGCTCATTGCCGAACATTCAATATGCCAACCTGGACGCCCCTCACCCCACGGTGATGACCATGATGGCTCGCCTGCTTTTGCTTTTTTCCATAACACAAAATCAAGTGGATCGTCTTTATCTTGCGCTACTTCAACACGAGAACCCGATTGCAACATAGTTAAATCTTGCTGCGAAAGCGCGCCATATTGCTCAAACGTTGATACATCAAACAAAACATCGCCATCCGCTGCGACATAGGCATGGCCCTTTTCAATCAAGCGCTTAACCATAACGATGATTTCATCCATATGGCTTGTAACTGTTGGCTCAATATCTGGGCGGAGCATGTTTAAACTATCAAAATCTTCATGCATCGCTTTAGTCATACGCACTGTTAAATCGTTTATTGATTCACCATTCTCGTTCGCACGTTTAATTATTTTATCGTCGATATCGGTAATGTTACGTACATATTTTAAATCGTAACCAATATGACGTAAGTAGCGCACAATAACGTCAAAACCTACAAAAGTGCGAGCATGCCCAATATGGCAGTAATCATAAATGGTGATACCACACACATACATGTCGATTTTTCCTTCGACCATAGGTTTAAATTGCTCTTTTTGTCGCGTCAGTGTGTTGTATATATTTACCATTTACTTTGAGTCCTTGACTATTTACTAGAACAGTTATGTTACCACTTGAAAAGCCCCTGCTCTAGCGCTTTATAACAAACCAAACATCTACTTTGTTAATCTTAGCCAACTACGATAAAATAGCGCCAATATTTAAACCGGATATAGGAAAACACATGGTTGTTCTACACACTAATTTTGGTGACATCACCATTAAAATGTTTGAGCAAGAAGCTCCAAACACAGTTAAAAACTTTTTAGAGTATGCAAACGCTGATTTTTTCAACGGCACTATCTTTCATCGTGTAATCGATGGTTTTATGGTTCAAGGCGGTGGTTTTGTTCCAGGTATGGAACAAAAAGACGTAAATGACCCAATTCAAAATGAAGCTAATAACGGCCTATCTAATAAAATAGGCACTTTAGCTATGGCACGTACGCCAGATCCTCATTCAGCTACAGCGCAGTTTTTCATTAACGTGAATAACAACGACTTTTTAAACCACAGCAGCGAAACATCGCAAGGTTGGGGTTACTGTGTATTTGCTGAAGTTGTTGAAGGCATGGACGTAGTAGAAAAAATTAAAGCCGTTGCTACAGGTAGCACAGGCTTTCATCAAGACGTACCTCTTGATGACGTTATCATCACAAGCGTAACTGTAAACTAATAGTACGCTTACCCACGTAACGTGGCGTTTTAGCGGGTATTTATGCTATGCACATATGCCCGCTTTATTTATTTTTAAAAGACTTACCTATGACTCGCCAAACCTACTTTATTGCCGACCTCCATTTAAGTGAAAATCGCCCAGATATCAGTGCAGCTTTTTATCAGTTTTTAGACACGCATATTATTAATAAGGATGTAGACGCGCTATATATACTCGGTGACTTTTTTGAAGTATGGGTAGGTGATGACTATGTAACTGCACTCTCAACTGAAGTTGCAAAGCATTTAAAAGTAGTGAGTGATAACGGCACCCCAGTATATTTTGTGCATGGCAATCGTGATTTCATTATGCGCGATAAATACGCCAAACAAGCTGGAATAACTTTATTACCTGAACAGCTGGTAATTGACTTATATGGCACTCCCACCGTCATTTTACATGGCGATGAAATGTGCACACAAGATATTGAATATCAAAAGTTTCGTAAAAAAGGCCGCAGTTGGTGGTGGCCAAGATTAATGCTTGCTATGCCACTGTGGTATCGTCGTAAAGTTGCGCAAAATGCCAGAGAAAAATCAAAGCAAAATCAAACCGGTAAAGCGCTTGAAATATTAGATGTTACTGAACAAGCGGTACTAGCAACATTTGCAAAACACCAAGTAAAACATATGATCCATGGTCATACTCATCGCCCTAATGTCCATCATTATGAAGTAGATAAGCAGACACTCACTCGCACAGTGTTGGGTGATTGGTACACTCAAGGTTCTTATTTAGTCGTTACCGCGCAGACACAAGAACTTGTAAGTGAGCCATTCGCACAAATATAAAATATTGTCTACGCTTACGATATTGCTCGTTTTTTAATACTGGTCGTAATGCTTAAATTATTTTTCATACTTATTTGTTTACCTTACGCAAGCCATACATACAGCCAAGATAAATGGCTTTTTGTTACCGAGCCTTTTCCCCCGTATTTTTCAGAGCAACTGCCACAACAGGGTTGGTTAGCTGACATTGTTGTTACCGCATTAGCAAGCCAAGATATTGAAGCTAGCATTGAGTTTACAACTTGGGCTCGTGCACTAAGATTACTTGAAAAAAAGAAGCGAACAGCTCTTTTGGGGGCTTATTATAGCGCCGAGCGAGAAAAACATTCCACTATTCACGACCATTAGCAAATTCATTTACTGGATTATTTAAACGAAAAAGTAGCAAAATAAACTACGATGGTAGTTTAACGTCGTTACAGCCATATAGTATAAGTAAAGGTAGTAATTATATAGTTAGCGAGGATTTTAGTAGTGAACACAACTTAGCCATTACAGCGACTAATGACTTGATCAGCAGCTTACGCGTGTTACAGCTTGGCCGCGTTGACTTAGTAGCAGGCACCAAAGAAGTCGGTGAGTACTGGTTAAACAATCATCCACAATTACAAACAGGACAGCCAATCGTATATATCCCTCCTCATTTAGCATCCCACTACCTATATATTATTTTTTCCAAATCTGCTGCGCAAAGTAAGCAACAATTAATGCAATTAGAAAACGGTTTCAACACCATTGTAAATAATGGTGAGGCCGCGCAAGTTCTGCTAAGCCATGGCTTTTTAGAGGCTAAGACTGAGCAATACCTACAATTTTTAAAACGTTAAAACACAAATGCTTATATGACTATCACTCTAAGCAACGAATTCGCCGCGTTTAAATTTAAAGTCAGTATCTGAGATCACCATTAACCCAGCTTTTATTTTATGATCTTGGGTATAATAATAATAAACTGAGTTTTAAACCGCTCTGCAGAGTGTGGATTGGACTGTAGTTTAATTTCCCCCTGCAAAATTTGTGTAACCCATTGGTGCACCATATATAAGCCAAGCCCAGTATTGCCAATACCACGAGCCGAGGTGTAAAAAGGCTCAAAGATGTACTGTTGAGAATCCTCTTTAATCCCAACACCACTATCTGAAATGGTTAATTTAGTGGATTGACTAGCCGCTTGTTCTATTTTTATTTCAATTTCACCAACTTGATTTTTTTCAAACCCGTGGGTTAATGCATTCATTATTAGGTTTTCTAGCACTTGGGAAATAATTCCTGGTCGGCTTTTTATATCTTGGTCATTATCAACTAAGGTCTTCACTTTTACGTTTGAGTTTTTTAATCTTGAATTGAGGGTGATCAGTAAGTCTTCAATTATTTTTCTTATATTACATGTAATAACATCATCATTATGACGGTCTATGGCCATTTTTTTAAAACTTTTAACTAATACCGCAGCCTTGTTTAAATTAACTTTAGCTAACCCTAAATTTTCCTCAATGCTCTGTGTGCTTTTATCTAATTGCGATTTAGTTAATCCTGCTTTCATCGCCTCATTCAACTTATTAATAGCCACATCCGCGTTAGACACAGAGATAATAGCACCGCCAATGGGTGTATTCATCTCATGAGCAACCCCCGCCACCAACAACCCTAAAGACGATAGTTTTCGTGCTTCGAGTAAGCTTGCTTGTAATTGCTGCTGCTGCCTTATAGTTAAATCGAGTTGTTTGTTGACACTATCTAACTCTACCTTTTCCCGCTGTAATTTATGCGATAAAGTAATTAACTGCTGTTGGAATAAATATTCACGGTAACTAAAACCAAAACCGACAATACATAAAACAATACTACACAGTGCAGCGTATTGAAATGCAATCATTCTTGCACTATAAAGCAGCTCGTTAGGGCTACCGATGAGTATAATGATTTCTTTATCGGAGTCTGCGGTTCTTTGTGTTGCCTCACGTAATGAAACAATAGAGAATCGTCTGAAAGTATATAAACTGTCATGAAAAATACGTGAGGTGCTTTGTACGTCATGTTCAATGATATGTTGCCAAAGCGCTGGAGAGTTATTTGCTAACGATTTACTAACTTGATTATACATAAACCCAAACTGTAATGCGGGATCCTTGTTATACAACCAATAACCATCATGGTTTAGAATATTTACCTGGGTGTTTTTTTCATCATATTGTCGAATATTACTAAATAAATAATCCAGATTAAAATTCACTACTAACAAGCCATCTATTAAATAATCATCAGCTCGCGTTCTGTAAGTCACTCTAATTGTTGGCTCATGCGGGATAACAACTTTTCCACGTTCAACATTTAAATCAATTTCTGAAATAAATGTATTCGGTGGTGCAACTAACATCCCTTCTTTAAAGTAATAACGATTTTGCTTATTTTGTAATTGTGATACCTCAACAATTTCGCTTTTTTTATTGCTGAAATTAATTCTATAACGTTCTTTACCACTGCGTTCAAGCCAACGTATTTGTGATATATTGGTTGATACAGAAGCAAAATTTAAAAAATAGTCATTTATGAGCTTGTCGCTTTGTTGAGCGCTCAATGTATTTAAACCTGTATTATTTTTTAATACTTGGCCATTTGCTAACAGCTGAGTGAGTTTTTTAATACTGCTTAGCTCTTTAGATAAATCAGTACTCACAAGCACTAGTTTTTCATCTTGGCGCTCTTTTATTATGGTTACTTTTGACTGATAAACTTGCTCATACACCAGCCAGCCAATTAATATCGCAACAAATAAAATAAACAGCGACTTTATAAGTACGGCTTTTTTATCGCTGTAAAATAAATTGTTTTTTTTAGTCATTTGCATTATCAAACTGTACTAACCAGATCAGTAAATCATCATAAAATAGTGGTTTTGCAAAAAAGTAACCTTGGGCCATTTCACAACCAGCTTGTTTTAACCATTGCACCTCAAATTCGTTTTCAACCCCCTCCGCAATAACTTTAAAATCAAATTGCTTTGCGAGACTGATGATCATTTTTATCATGTATTGATTATTTATATTATGCTCAAGATTGCTAACAAAATAACGATCGATTTTTATCGCATTCGACGGTATTTCATTAATATGTGCTAAAGATGAATAACCCGTACCAAAGTCATCAATACTCACTTTAATACCCAATGCCATAAACCGTGATAAAGCCTCTTTAATGAAGTTGTAATTACTGATCGCTTGGGTTTCTGTCACTTCAAGTTCCAGCATCGAGGGGGATACTTTATATTCCTCAATCCGACTCTTGATAGACTCAAAGTAAGAAGGATCGATCAAGTCATAAGATGATGCGTTAAACGCAATGGGTAAATTTATGCCACAATTTTTAAGTTGATTAATAGTTTGTAGTATTTTTTCAAAAATAACATTATCAAGCTCATTAATTAAACCAGCTGTTTCAGCAAGCTCTATGAATTCTTCAGGGTTAACGAAGCTGCCATCAGCCAACTGCCATCTTGCTAGCGCTTCAAAACCAATTGGTTTTAATGTTTTCAGGCACATTTTTGGCTGTAAAGCGACACGCAATTCTTTGGTACTAATAGCCGTTCTCAAGCGCGCCATCAACTCATAGCGCCTTGTTATTGCGACTGTTTTCTCATCAGTATGCAAAATAAACTTCGCTTGAGTTACTTGCATGTAATTTAAACTCGACTCTGCTAGGCTAATTACTTTTTCGGGAGTAATATTTGATGCGCAGCTTAGCTTTAACTCCAACACTCTTACGTCAATAAATTGCTTAACATTTTCAATTTCGTACTTTTGTTTATTATGAAAGCGCGCAATATCATCTTTAATATCAAAATCAACATTAATGAGCATGCCAAAGCTACTATTACTAATAATCGCAATTCTGGGGTCATATATTGAAAAAACATCTACAATACTTTTATGTACCAGTTTTATTATTTTTTTACAAAAATCGTAACCAAAGGTAAATGCTTTTTCGTCAAACTGATAAATATCAAACACAATCAAGCGCATTTTTGATTGCTCATGCAAATTCATATTTTTAATTTCGCGCGTTAACCAATTTCTATTGTGCAAGTTTAATGAAACATCGGTATAAGCAAGCTCGGTTAACCTATTTAATAATGAAATGTTAGTAAATCCACTGCTTACATTTTCACTAAAAACCTTTAATAAATATTCGTTTTCTTCGCTAATGGGGTTATCTGACTTTACAATTGTAATGTAGTGAGCAGCATCATTCATCGTTGCTGCGAAGAAAAAGATACTATGCTGACTTGAAAAAACATGACGTTTTTCTTTAATTGCTAACTGAAAATCTTGGTACATATCGGCCAATAATTCACCGTCGACCTTTTGCCCTTTCACGCCACTAAAACAACCGTTTGTGGTAAGAATAACGGCATCAGAACAATTATCTATATTGCTTGAGCAAAGTATGCCTCCACCATCAGAAATTTTTAAAATATTGCTGATCTCTTGCAATACGGCTGCAGAATATGATCTCATGTCATGCTTACTATTTATACTTCTTGAGGCATCAAGCACTAATTGTAAGCCTTGTTTAGCGGCTTTTATTTGCGAAATATATTGCCAAGTGCGCATATTACTATTAACGATTGATTCAAGCTTTTGCGCAGAAATATCAGACTTATTCCAGTACTCATCAATATCGAGCATTTTCATCACATCAGTTTCAGGGGCGAAACCGGGCTGCCCTGTTAGTAAAACGATACGCATTTCTGCGTTACCAATTACTTCTCTGATGGTATTAACCAAACGCAGTCCTGAGTCATCCTCTTCCATAACAACATCGATAAAAGCAAGTGCTATATCAGGGTGCATGCTTAAAGCAAGCGCAGCTTCAGGCACAGAGTTGGCTAATAATAGCTCATATTTGTAGCCTTCTTTGGCCTTTAATGCTTTTAAGCTATTAACTAATGCGTGTTGATAATCGAGATCATCCTCAACGGTTAGAATTTTCCATACTTTAAGGTCGGTATTTACTAACTCTTCCTCAGCAGAAAATACAAATAATCCTTCTTTTTCATCCATATATACCCACCTAAATAATAATAGCTATCGCCTTTCATTTACAATGCACAGCAAAGCAAAGCAATAAAATAACTGATAAATCAAAATTTAACTTGCTATAAATATTAGGTGAGAGTTTTTGATGTGTCTAATTTAAAAAACTTTTGATAATAAAGTATGTGCTACAGCATGATTTGAAAAGCTGCAGCAAATGTTGGTGTTAGTTAAGCGCTTTTATTTACCGGCGTACCACTGTGAAACTTAAAATCGTCATCCAAAGATGTAATTAGCTGCGCTTCAATTTCACCAAACTCTTTAACCCGCTCGGTAATATCAAAACCAGCAATTTCTTGGGCAAGAGTTAAATAGTCTTGATAGTGGCGTGCCTCAGAGCGCAATAACGAAATATAAAAATCACCTAAACGCTTATCTACATGGGGTGCAAGCGCAGCAAAACGTTCGCACGAACGAGCTTCGATGTAAGCACCCACTATAAGCTTATCTACGAGTGCATCTGGCTCAAAGGTTTTTACATGTCGTAGCATACCCTTAGCATAGCGACACGGTGTAATACTTCGATACTCAATACCGTATTCATCCATAATTTCGAGCACTTGATAAAAGTGATGCAGCTCTTCTTTTATCAATAGAACCATTTTATCGATTAGACCTTGCCCGTATGGTGAACTCGATTTAGGAATTATTGATTTAGTTAGCTTATTTTTAGCCGCTAAATCGCGCCAATTCCCTTCTCGTTTATAAATAAGCGTTTCAAATGGCTTTAGCCACTCTAGCAATGCGTCGCTCCCCTCTTTATCTACCGCGTATTTACGTATTAAAAACATAGCGCTTTGAGCGGCTTTTAATTCGCATATTAAATGATCAATTAAGATTATTGATAAGTTTTCTTTTTTTATTGCTTGCTCAACCCACTCGTCAGGCGTGTTACACAATAAAAATTCATTAATAGGCTCTAAAAGTTGGCTATGGGGCACGTTGGCTACTCGTTACTTAAATAGGTTGATAGGCCACTATTTTAACAGAAAAATGGCTAAAAATAACAAAACATGTTTGCACATTAAATTGTTAATAACGAGTTAACTTGACTTTGCAAAATAAGTGAACCATAACTGTACATAGACTGTATAAAAATAAACCAACCAAAACAATAATACGTTCCCTGTATGGAGTACACACTATGATATTAAATCACCTCTGGGGCATTTATGCTCACCCACTCGAAGAATGGCAAACAATTGATAACCGCCACGAAAGTTTGACCTATAGTTTATCGCACATTTTGTTAATCGCTTTATTTCCTTCAATAATGGGCTACTACTCATCTGTTTATTTAGGCTGGAGCATAGGCACTGGCAACCCTGTATTTCTAACACATGATAGCGCAATATTAATAGCAAGTGCGATGTATGTTGCACTGATAATTGGCGTATTCGTCCTTGCTTATTTAGCCCATTGGATGGCGGTTACTTTCGGTGCTAAACCAACGTTTACACAAACGCTAGAACTAGCTGCTTATACTGCAACACCTGTGTTTATGTCTGCACTTTCAGCATTTTGGCCTGTGCTTTGGTTTGTCGTATGTATCGGTATTGTGGCATTAGCTTATTCTGTTTGTTTATTATACACAGGCGTGCCAATACTAATGCACATCCCTGAAGAGCGTGGCTTTATTTATGCCAGCTCAGTGGTAACGTGTGGATTAATATTACTTGTTATTATTTTAGCTGTAACAGCGATGCTTTGGACAAATGGGATTGTTAGCCCTATGTTTACTTAATAAAGTTTACCTAATAAAGAGTCGTGTTTGATAGAAATGTTCCCTTTCTTTCCTTCGCAAAAAAGGAGCTAATTAGCTCCTTTTTTTATATGTAATAATACCAATTTAATTAAAAACATGATCATTCTATCGTATTAAATAACTCACTAACTGCGTTAAAAATCATTCATATAGAACAACTATATGTCACGATTTTTGCCTTGTTATTGTGCTATTTCTCTAGCGCTATAATAGATCACTTATTTAATGCAATTGGTATAATATTTATTAATTATTAATTATTAATCAGCTTCGTTTTCGTCTTGGTTATGAATTTCTAACCCTGAAGACATTGCACTTTCGCGGGTGCTTTTAGCTGAATCGTTACGTAGTTTATCAATACGATTTAGATAGTCTTGATCAATATCGCCAGTAATATATTGCCCATCAAACACTGATGTTTCAAACTTAGTAATTTCAGGATTTTCTTGGCTAACCGCTGCAATTAAATCGGGTAGCGATTGAAAGATTAAACCATCAGAGCCGATGCTTACGTTAATATCTTCTACTTCACGCCCGTGAGCAATCAGCTCAGCTGCTGAAGGCATATCTATGCCATATACGTTAGGGAAACGTATTTCCGGTGCAGCAGATGCAAAGTAAACGTTTTTAGCACCTGACTCTCGGGCCATTTCAACTATTTGTGCTGATGTTGTACCACGAACAATTGAGTCATCAACCAATAGCACATTTTTGCCTTTAAATTCACGGTCAATTGCATTTAGCTTTTGACGTACTGATTTTTTTCGCATCTCTTGGCCTGGCATAATAAACGTACGACCAATATAACGGTTTTTAACAAAGCCTTGGCGGTATGGTAAATCAAGCACTCGTGCGATTTCTAATGCTACATCACATGACGTTTCTGGAATTGGGATAACTACATCAATGTCTTTATCAGCCCATTCCCGTGCAATTTTTTCGCCTAATTTTGTGCCCATATTTACGCGTGTTGCGTAAACCGACATGCGGTCGATAGTTGAGTCAGGTCGTGCAAAGTAAACGAATTCAAAAATACATGGTGAGTAAGATGCTTTATCAGCACAGCTTAATGAATGAAATCCACCAGTCTCAGTGACGTAAATAGCTTCACCAGGCGCAACATCGCGAATAAACTCAAAACCATCTGGTTTTAGTGCGACACTCTCTGAGGCAAACATATATTCGGTGCCTTGTTGCGTTTCACGCTTACCAAATACAAGTGGACGAATGCCATTAGGGTCGCGAAAAGCAACAATACCATGGCCAATGATCATCGCAATAGTTGCATAACCACCACTGACTTTGTTATTAACTTCACTCACCGCTGTAAAAATATCTTCAGGGTCTAACTTTAGCTTATCTGACTTACTTAATTCATGAGCAAGTACATTAAGTAAAATTTCTGAATCAGATGTCGTATTTACATGACGACGTGCTTCTGAAAATAGCTGCTCTTTTAAAGCCTCAGCATTAGTAAGATTACCATTATGGGCAAGTGCTATACCAAATGGAGAGTTCACATAAAAAGGCTGTGCTTCAGATGAACTAGAAGAGCCTGCCGTAGGATAACGCACATGGCCTAAACCAATTGTACCTTGTAGTCGTTTCATATGACGGGTGTGAAAAGCATCCTTCACAAGACCATTTGCTTTGCGTAAGCTAAACGTGTTGTTCTCAATGGTAATAATACCCGCAGCGTCTTGGCCACGGTGCTGCAAAACAGTTAAGCCATCATAAATCGCCTGATTAACAGGGGATGTTCCGACTATTCCAACGATACCACACATGTAATTTATCCTCGCCGATTAACGGTTTACTGAATTTAAAAAGCTCGAGTTGTTTTCTAGGTACGAAAAGAACCATTCAACTACAAAGCCAAATTCTGGAATCAAAATAGAATTGCCCCACCAATGCGTATTAGGTGCACCAGTAAAAGCATCAAGAAAGAAGAGTAACGCGCTCACGACCAACACGCCTCGAAGAGCACCAAACACTATGCCAAAGACACGGTCGGTACCCGATAAACCGGTACGCTGTACAAGCTCACCTAAAATGTAGTTTAGTAAACCGCCTAACAGTAGCGTCGCAAAGAATAATATGGCTATGGCCGCCGCATTTCTTAAAAGGGGTTCAGAAATGGTTGTTAGGAAGGAAGCTAAATATTGGTAAAATAAACTAGAGATGATAAAGGCGCCAGCCCATACAGCTAATGACATTGCTTCTTTAACAAAGCCGCGTATTAAACCGATGATGGTAGACAGTGCAATAATGCCAAGAATGGCGTAATCAACCCAGATCATAAGAACCAATTAGTCGCTAATTTGGGGCGCATTCTATACCCAAACATTGCCAATATGCAAGTTTAAACGGGAGATAACTGGCGGTAATTGAATACAAAAATTTAACATATAATGTCAAAATAAATATTGTTAATTACAGTAAAAATATAATGAATTAAATTTAAATAGCCTTGCTAAACAAGGCTATTTAAATAATTATTTTGTTACTTCGTAGCGAGTTACTTTACCATTTAACTTTGTCAGCACTTTAAGTTCAGGTAATTGTTTTTGTAACTCATTTTTATCAAGTGACGGCCCTACAAACACTTTCGTTAATGTACCATTTGGTGTTTTAACTGGTTTAGTGAACGTTTTAAAGCCTTTTTCTTTAAGCTTAGCTTGTAGTGCTTTTACATTGGCTGCATGAGAAAAACTGCCCAATTGCACAACATAAGCCATACTTGTGAGGTTTTCGTCACTTTTTCGAGCCCTAATTGGCTCTGCATTTGCTTGGGCTTTAGGCTCTATTACGGCTTCAATAACCTTAGGCTGAGAAGCATAGTCGCTTTCTGTCAATTGAGTTTGCTGCTCAAGAGCTTCATCGTCGGCTTTTATGTCTTCAATTTCATTTTGTTTAAGTGGCTCGGCATCCGCCATGCTTTCATCTATTGAATTTTGAAGATCGATTGTTTTTAACTCAGGGTTATTAGGAATAGCTTTAAAAGCTTCTTTATAATGAACTTTTTCGCCGTCGAGTATATTGGGAATAAACACGATTGCTGCGATCACGACAATACTTGTCCCGACTAAGCGATTAATAAAACTTGAGTTCACCGACATTCCCTCTATTTTTTAAAATAATTAATAGCGTCAGCCACTGTAAAAAATGAACCAAAAACAATCAAAACAGTGTCGATTTTTTGCTTTGGTAAAATTATAGCAAGTGCTTTTACCACGCTATTATAGCTATGAATAGTATTATTATGAGGTACACTTTGTAATGCATTTTGTAAATTACTGGCAGTATCGCCTCGCGGACCACTTAAGCTTGCTAGTGACCACTCATCTACTAAATGGCTTACTTCTTTAAGCACACCTGCTTTATCTTTATCCGCAAGCATAGCGGCTAAAGCATGAATTTTAAAGCCTTTATCTTTAAACTTTAATAACTTATTAGCCAGATAACGTGCAGATTCTGGATTATGTGCAACATCAGTAAATACTAAAGGCTCAGCGCTTAGCTGCTGAAATCGCCCTTCTACCACTAAATTTGCCAAGCAATCTCTTATTACCTGCTCACTTGGCAATAAATTTAAAACACTTAAAACAGTTAACGCCGTAGCCGCATTCTGACAAGGGATTGCTGGTTTATTCAGTTCAAGGTTATGCTGTTTGTACTGCCAATTAAAACTATCAGCACTCTCTTTAAACATAAAGTCTGTGCCCGATAACGTCATCTCAGCATTAATTTCTTTACCGTAATCAGTCATCGTGTGAGGAATATTTAAGTCACCGATAATAGCAGGGGTATGCTCTCGAAAAATACCGGCTTTATCGTAAGCAACTAATTCACGCGTATCACCTAAGTATTCTTTATGGTCTAAGTCGATGGTAGTAATTACACTTGCATAGGGGGTTACAATGTTTGTAGCATCAAAACGCCCCCCTAAACCCACTTCTAATAATACATAATCAACGTCACAGCCTTTAAAAATAGCCAACGCACCCAACGTGCTATATTCAAAATAAGTAAGTGGTGTGTCTTTACGACCTTGCTCTAACTGATGAAAAGCATCAATATGAAACTGGTCTGCTAACTCCTCGCCGTTAACTCGTACACGCTCGTTATAACGAATTAGATGAGGAGATGCATAAGTGCCCACGCTAAAGCCTTGCGATAGCAATAGCGACTCTAAGCAACGTGCAGTGGTGCCCTTACCGTTTGTACCGGCAATAAGAATAATTTTACTTGGAGTGTTTAAAAGGCCAATATTGTTGGCAACATTAGCAACTCGTTCTAAGCCCATTGCAATGTTAGCAGGGTGAACACTTTCTAAATAAAAAAGCCAATCATCAAGGCTTGATGATTGGCTAGGAATTGTTTTTGTCATAGCGTGTAATCAGTAAAGCTGAAATTTACGCTACTCTATGCTCTTGTTCCGTAGAAGGCAAGTTCATAAATTTAGCTAGAATGCGGGCAAGAGTATCACGCATTTCACGACGGTCAATAATCATGTCAATTGCACCGTGTTCAAGCAAAAATTCACTACGCTGAAAACCTTCAGGTAATGTTTCGCGAACAGTTTGTTCAATAACACGAGGACCCGCAAAACCAATTAACGCTTTAGGTTCAGCAACGTTAATATCACCCAGCATAGCAAGTGATGCAGATACACCACCCATGGTCGGATCGGTCATTACTGAAATGAACGGTAGACCTTTTTCAGTCATTTTTGCAAGTGCAGCACTTGTTTTAGCCATTTGCATAAGCGACATAAGCGCCTCTTGCATACGTGCACCACCTGATGCAGAAAAACAAATAAGCGGCATATTATGTTCTAAACATTGATCAACAGCATCAACAAAACGCGCGCCAACAACCGAAGCCATTGAGCCACCCATAAATGAGAACTCAAATGCGACAGCTGCAACCGGAATACCTTTTAATCGGCCCTTAATAGCTACAAGTGCATCTTTTTCACCACTTGCTTTTTGGGCTGCGCTGATGCGATCAGAGTACTTTTTAGAATCTTTAAATTTAAGAATGTCTTTTGGCTCATGTTGTGTGCCAAGCTCTTGACGATCGCCTTCATCTAAAAAGTGCTCTAGGCGCTTACGGCCACTAACACGCATATGATGATCGCATTTAGGGCATACGTTTAATGATTTTTCTAATTCAGCTTTATATAAAATTGAATCACACGATGTACACTTCGCCCAAACACCTTCTGGGATTTCTTTACGACCTGATGACTTTGTCGTTTTAGGTAAGATTTTTTCTAGCCAACTCATTTGCAACTCTCTTAATACTGTTCTGTGTCGCGAGCCTGCTAATAGCAATTAGCAGATAAATTTTTTCAATTAAAACATGAATTTCATTAACACGGTATAAAAAACTGGTCTTAGTAGTTAGAAATGCGCATAAAAAGTACTAGTAATACCCAAACTTAGATACCAATATCTGGTAAAAACAATGGCCCTAATGGCATCTTAGGAACTTTAAATTGCTCAGGGTAATCAACATCAACCAAATATAAACCAGCGGCTTTAGCCGTCGCGCTGGCCTTTGCACGCTCTTTACAATCAAGTAACTCTTTTAACCAAATAGGTTGCTGTTTATGTAAACCAATATCCATAAGACTACCCGTTATATTACGGACCATATGATGTAAAAATGCATTCGCTTTGATATCAATAACAACATAGTTTCCAATACGTTGCACCGATAAGTGATGAATTGTTCGAGTAGGCGTATTTGCTTGGCAATGAATAGCCCTAAAAGAAGTAAAGTCGTGCTTACCAACTAGATACTGGCATGCCTGCTGCATTTTCACTTCGTCTAAGTGATGATGAAAGTGTGTAACGCCCTCATTTAATACAGCTCCACGCAGAGGCGAGTTGTAAATAATATAACGATAACGACGAGCCGTGGCGCTAAAGCGAGCATGAAAATCTTCCGCCACAGGCTGCGCAAAACGAATTGCAATATCTTTAGGCATTAACGTATTCATGCCTAAAGTAAATGCCACCATGTCACGGTCGGCCTCAGTGTCAAAATGTATTACTTGGCCTGTACCGTGAACGCCTGCATCGGTGCGCCCCGCACATATTACTTCAACAGGGTGATTGCAAATACGCGACAACGCTTTTTCTACTTCTTGTTGTACACTATTTACATGTGATTGGCGTTGCCAACCACTGTAGCGTACGCCATTGTATTCAACCCCAAGTGCTACTCGCATAATTACCGTTTTACCCTACTGTGCTAATGAACGAGGCATTTTATGCTATCTAACGATGCAATAAAAGTAATACCAGCCTGCTTATGTATGGGGCTTGTTTAATTCGTTAAATTGTTCAAATATTTATGCCGGTTGGTATAATTGTGCTGAAACCCAATCAATACCTATAAAAAAACCCATAATTAGCTAAGCTAATTATGGGTTTAAACGTATTTATTGTTCTTTTATTTCAATTTGGCTTTTAAGCTAAGCGCTTCTTCTTGAACTTCTTCAGGGCCTTTGTTAATAACATCTTCAATTACTTTTAGCGCAGAGTCAGAGTCATCGATTTCGATATAGGCGCGTGCCAAATCTAGTTTAGCTGAGTAACCACCACTTTCAGCATCTACGTCAGTCGGATTTTCACCAGCCAGTAACGCATCAAACTCACCTAACCCCACATCCATATTAACGTCATTATAAGGTTCGTGTTCAAGTTCGGCATCATCACTTTCCTCTAACAATGAATCAATATCTACAAATTCATCGCTACCTAGTTGCTCAACATCACTACTTTCAACTTGAGGCTCTTCAATAATTAATGGTTCATCAACCCCTAGATCTTCTTTGAGCAAGCTATCAAAATCAACATCAAACTCACTGCTATCATCAATACTTAATTCTTCAGGCTCTGCTAATTCATTAAGCAATGAATCAAAATCAGTATTAGTCAACTCAGCCATAAACTCGTCATCAAGTTCATCATCAGAAGCAATATCACTACTGCCGAGTTGTTTCGCTTGAGTTATTTCAGCTTCGCGATCTACGTTAGTTTGTTCATTAACTAATTCATCAGATAAATCTTCATCTAAGTACTCTAAATCAGTTGGTTCAGCGATATCTGAATTTTCTAATTCCGCATCAAGATCTGTAAAGTCATTATCAAGTAACAGTTCGTCGTCAAAATCATCTTCTAAGCTATCTAAACTACTTTCTGCAGCAAGCGCATTGGCCAAGTCTTGCTCTGTTTGACTTACCGATACATCTTTTGTATCGGCGTCTACATTTTCAGGTAACTCTTCATCTAATGCCGTAGGCGGTGCATTTACTAACTCATCGTCATCGCCTAACTCATTTTCTAATTCACTACCCTGCTCAGAAAATTCATCATCGATTAGCAAATCATCATCTAAATCATCTTCTTGGAGCGGTTCAGCGGTGGCGGATGTTTGCTCATCTAGCGCTGTTTCTTGCGAGTCATCAAGATCTAGAGGTTGAGTTTCTTCAGCACCCTCTAATTCATTATCAAGTTCAGCAAAGTCGTTATCAATTAGAAGTTCATCATCAAAATCGTCATCTAAATTATCTAAGTCGCTCCCTGCTGAGAGTGCGCTAGCTAGATCTTGCTCTGTCTGACTTGGCGATATATCTTTTACATCATCTTCTAAGTTATCGCTTTCTAATTCATCAGAATGTGAAGGAAGCTGGTTATCTGCTTCTAAAAGTGGAGTATCATCAAGCTCCTGTTCCGAGGATTCAACAAGCTCTTCGCTGTTACTAGTATCTAAAATTTCATCTTCAAGTGAAGGCTCTGGCTCAGCCTCATCGGCTAATGGGTCATCTCCTAAATCAACCTCCACCTCTTCTATTTCATCATCTAGATCTTCTGTTGACCACTCTGGGGTTTCAACATAGCTTTCGTCTTCAACTTGTTGCAACTCATTTAAAAGTTCATCAACACTCTTTAATTCACTATCGTTATACTCTTCTAGTGCATCTTCAGGATCGAGCAATGTTTCAGAGGTGTCCGAAAAATCATCTTGTTCTTCTACTGGCTCAAGTTCTTTAACAAGTGCAGTTTTTTCTTCAGGCTCAGGCTCTTCAACAAG
>NZ_PNDU01000070.1:0-25258 GCF_005886635.1 Pseudoalteromonas sp. S558
AAAGGTCAACAGGCCCTGGCATTCTGGTTAAGAGATTTAAAATTATGACTCCACAGCAGCAAAGCGTTATTGAACAAGGGCATTGGTTTAAAAGCCGCAGCCAGTATTTAAAAAGCTTTTTATTAACTCAAGGCAAAACGCGTTCACTTAAAGCCCAAAACTTACCCCTATTTTATATACATTTATTTTAGCGCATTGCATTGTACTGATGATTGGCGGGCATTACACCTACGCCGAAGTCCCTTTTTTCGATAACCTATTTGGTAGCGACCGTAATAACTACGACAAAGTAGGGCACTTTTTTCAAGGCTTTGTACCTGCACTATTAGCCCGCGAAATTTTACTGCGCAAAAATGTAGTAAATGGTCGAGGCTGGTTAATCACCTTTGTTATTTCGGTATGTTTAGCATTTAGCGCGTTTTACGAATTAATAGAGTGGTGGGTTGCAGTGTTAAGCGGCGAAAACACAGAAGCGTTTTTAGGCACGCAAGGTTGCGTGTGGGATACCCAATCAGATATGGGACTGGCATTATTTGGGGCTATTTGCTCGCTATTAGTGCTTTCAAAATTACATGATAAACAGCTAAAAAACGTTAAAGATTATTAAGGTTGGAATTTTATGGATGAAAAAGTGTGCGGTTACTTTATTAGCACAGATAAAAGCAAGCTTAACTTTAACGTTATCTATAACTTTATTGCTAACACTTACTGGGCTAAAGGTATACCTAAAAGCGTGATGCAATCAGCTATTAATAATTCAATGTGCTTTGGTGTTTACAACGCTCATAACGAACAAGTTGGCTTTGCTCGAGTTGTGACCGATAAAGCAACGTTTGCCTATTTAGCCGATGTATTTATTGTCCCGCACTTGCAAGGTAATGGGCTGAGTAAATTACTGGTTAAAACGATAGTAGAGCACCCTGAGCTACAAGGCCTTAGGCGCTTTTTATTAGCAACTTCTGATGCGCATGGTCTTTATGCGCAATACGGATTTAAACCAATAGATAACCCAGCACTGCTAATGCAAATAAGTCCTGGGAATGTGTATGGTGAAAATAATAGTGAGACGTAATAAACGGGACGAAGAACAAAGTTCCGTCTAATGTTCTTGTTAGCATTACGGCCACCGCTTCTTCAAGTTGTTTTCATGTGCCCATTGACTAAACTCACCTATTAGCATGGAAAAGCCAGATTCTTCTATTTCTTGGAAAGATTCTGATGTTTCTCTAGTTATTCCATACTCCATGGCACGGCGATATATTTTACGAATTTTAACTGATAATGTCTTTAATTCTTCAAAGTCACTTAGAGTAATATTTTCTGCATTAATGCCAATTGATTTAGCAAATCTGGGGAAGTAAATATTAACCTCTTGATTAGTGAAATTTGGCGCTGAAAATTTCATTTTTGACCAAAACTCGGTTTCTAATTTTTCGGAAAAGAAGTCAAATATTCCATCTGACAATTTTACACTTGCATTATATGGTGTAGAGGAACTAAAAATAATGCCGTATATCTTAAAGGGATCTACTTCTATATCAAAGTTTGCAGCTATTGGAGTTAGGTATTTTTGAAAATGATCTCGATGGTTTAAGTAATTAGCAAAGTTATTTTGATTTATACTTTGTTTAATTGTTATAGCTCGCTGCTCTGAGCTATGGAACCGACTAACTGTTACTCCGAGTATCAAGCTTCCAGACGCAATCCATAAAGGTAATTTAAATATTGAAATAAAATTAGAATACGCTTCAACAGTTCCTGACAATTTAAGTCCATGTGATAAAGGATATGCAAAACAAAAAGCTAAAATCACTGGGAATAAAGTTGCAAACCAAAACAAAAAGTTTTTATGTAAAGCCGTTTCACCATTAATATAAAAGTAACTACTCAGTTTAATAATTGCACCAATCTCCATTTAGTAATGCTAAGAGCTTTATCAGAGGACACTTTCCTCATTTTATGAGTAACGTATGTCCCTTAATTATTTTTAATACTAATAACAAATCCTGCAACACATTGCGAGTTTTAAACTTTAAGTCAGGCAGTTCTTTTAATAACATGCAGAAAAGAGAAAAATGTCTTCATTTTTTAAATAACGTAGACAGTCATCTTAACTTTGTCAATCACAGCCTCTTGGACTGGATGATCTAGAGTATGCAGTGCTTTTCTTTTGTAGATTTTATTACTTGGAGTTAGTACGACTGGGTGGATTTTAATCACTGCCTCTTGGACTGGGTGATCAAGAGTCGGTAGTGTTTTTTCTTTGGATTTATTATTATTTTGAATTGGTACGACTGAGTGGATTCGAACCACCGACCCCTACCATGTCAAGGTAGTGCTCTAACCAACTGAGCTACAGTCGTACAATTTTTTGATGAACCAAGTTTTTACTTAAATGTTGGTACGACTGAGTGGATTCGAACCACTGACTCTTGGAGCGGGTGATCAAGAGTAGGTAGTGCTTTTTCCTTCAGATGTACTTTTATTTCACTTAAATGTTGGTACGACTGAGTGGATTCGAACCACCGACCCCTACCATGTCAAGGTAGTGCTCTAACCAACTGAGCTACAGTCGTATTACTATTTAAGTAAGTTGTTAATTACTTAACAACGGCCGCTAATATATAGCGTGGCGGATGGTGAATCAAGCAAGTTTATCGTTTTTACGTTTATTTGCCGTTTTTTTATTCATATTGGACTGATTTCACACGTTTTATAAAATTTTTGCCACCAAACTACGTGATCTACGGCAGAGTTTTTTAATTGATTTAATAAATTATTAGGTGAATCTTCTTTAAGTAAATTATTAATTTGCTTACTGGTTACGGTTTCTTCAAACCAAAGCTGGTTGTAAAGCGGTTGTAATACCTCAAGGTATCCGGTGAGTTGTGCTTGGTAGGGTTGAATGTGTGTTAAGTAATATTTTTGAAATACATTGCTCATTATTTTAGCTTCTTTTTTATTTTTATCTGTTGGGCAAATGTGGTCGAAGCTTATTTTTTTTACAAACTGTGTTGCACTTTGATTAAGTACTATTTGTTGCCTAGCGGATTGAATAAGTGCTTGATTAAATCTGTATTTGTTAAGTTGCTCTAATGCATTAAATACACTGTCAGTTTTAATTTCACCAAATTGTTGAAATTTGATGTGTTTTTTTATAGTAACAAGTTGTGTAAGCGCCTCAACGGTGTCGCTAAATCCTGCTGGGTGTGTTGAAAGCTCATTAGATGTAAGTAACCAAGTCCGATTGAGCTCAGGTTCTTTAAATAACATGCTATTAAAGTAATGCATTAGATGTGTTTGTTTTTGATTTTTAGCATCATTTATTTTTTTATAAGTGGAGGTATTATCATCAAGCATATTTAAGCAATTATCAGCGCTTTGAATAAAATTTATTTGATACTTTAATTGGCTCGCCGCCGTGGCTGTTTTTCCAAGTTGATTATTGTGCTCGCTTATAAGCACATTAAGTTTGCAGTGGGTAAGTCCTGCAAGTTCAACAATGCTTACGGTGATTTTATCCTCGCTAAAGGTCGTCGGTTTTATGAGTTTAAGTTGTTCAAGCGGTGTTGCTGAAATCGAGGAGGTGTTGAGTGTACTGCTTAAGCGCGCGGTGTAGGTATTATTTATTGAGCTCGGTGCTTTGCTGCAATTTACAAGTACAAAAGCACTCACTAGCAGCAACATAACGGCTGGTAGTGAGTGTTTAATTGTTAATTTACTCAGTAATGAATGGTTCACGTTTAAAGCGCTTATTTACTGTGAGCATCAACAATACAGCGGCAACGGTTAGCCCGACTATTATTCCGCCCCAAAAACCGTGTGGCCCCATTGCTGGCACTATTATATCTGTTCTTGCCAATACGTAACCTAAGCTAAAGCCGATTAACCAATACGATATAAAGGTGATGTAAGAAATAGGTGCTGTGTATTTTAAACCACGTAATATACCGTTTGCGGCTACTTGCAGAGCATCCGGTAGTTGATAAACACAGGCTAAAATCATGATTGAGGTAGCAAGGGCAATTACTTCGGGACTATCTGTGTACAACTGGCTAATTAAATCACGACCTGTAAATGTAATAAGTGCTAAAAACAGTGCGATAACAATTGCTAAAATATAGCTGGTCGACACGGCGACTCTTAATTGCTTTAAATGATTTTGACCATATAAATTACCAATACGAATACTAATAGCGATAGAAAGGCTTAGCGGCATCATAAATAATAATGTAGTTACACTGGCTGCTATTTGATGACCAGATACAGCTACAGCGCCTAAATGCGCTATAAATAGAGGAATGCAAGCAAACAAGGTTACTTCAAAAAAGGTAGCTAATGAAATTGGAATACCTAATTTTGTAATAGTAGCAATGGTGGTTAAATTTGGTTTTTCAAATGGAGTAAGCAGGCCTTTAGCGTCTACTTTTTTACTTAGTTGGCAGTAAGTGACTTGTGCTATAGCCATAACCGTTAAAACAATTGCTGTTGCAATACCACAACCTGCGCCGCCGTAGGCAGGTAAACCAAATAACCCATTTATAAAAATATAATTTACCGGAATATTTACCGCTAAACCCAGCAAGCTTATGTAAAAAGCGGGTTTGGTCATACCCATGCCTTCGGTCATGTTTCTGTAAGTGGAAAAAACTAAAAAGCCGAACACACCCCATTTAACAAAATGAATGTAGTCAAAAGCAAGGCTTGCAATTGCTGGGCTGGTATCGAGCCTTAATATAATCATGTCGGCTAAATAAGTGATACCGAATCCTGCGGCACTCAATAGTACGGTTAAATAAAGGGCTTGTTGAAAATAATGGCTAATACCTTTTTTGTCATTCGCGCCTGCGCATTGGGCAATGATACCGGTGAGCGCTAATAAAATGCCTTGTAACGCAAGTAATAAAGGATTCCAAATACCTGTGGCGATAGACAGCGCCGCTAAATCTGTAGGACTTACTTGGCCGGCCATAATAGTGTCGACCACCGACATTAAAACAAGGGTAACTTGAGCTAAAAAAACAGGAAGAGCAAGAGAGAGTAAGCGCTTGGCTTCCCAATTACAAAAGGTCATAAAAACAGCTATTAAGTAAAACAGGCCGCAATTGTAATCTATTGTGTTTCAAATAAAAATCACAGTAGTGAATGATTTTATAAGTTGATACGTTAAACTATCACTTTGTAATAATTTAAAGTGATTTTATGTTTACAGGAATAGTGCAAACACAAGCAACAGTGGTTTCTAAAACGCAAACCGACGGCGTTTTACGGTTAGTTATATCGGTAAGCGATGAATACGTAGAGCATCTAGATTTAGGCGCAAGCATTGCTATAAATGGCTGTTGCTTAACCGTTGTGCAAGTTGAGCTAGGTAATCATGATGTAGTCGCGCAAGTACATTTTGATGTTATTGACGAAACGCTCAAGTTAACCAACCTAGGCTTGCTTGAGCTGGGAAGTTTAGTTAACTTCGAACGCTCAGTAACGTTTGGTACTGAGCTTGGTGGGCATATTGTGTCTGGGCATATTCATTGTACGTCAAACATATCTCAAATAGTTAAGCTTGAGAACAACTGTAAAATTCAACTGAGTTTGCCAAAAGAGTGGCAAAAATATGTGTTGTATAAAGGCTTTGTATCTATAAATGGCGCAAGTTTAACGGTGGGTGAGGTTGACGAACAAGGCTTTTGGTTACACCTAATACCTGAAACACTCGCTATTACTAATATTGGTGCAGCGCAAGTGGGTGATAAGCTAAATATTGAAGTTGATCAGCAAACTTACACTATTGTAAATACGGTAGAAAACTACTTACGCCATCAGAGTTAGATTTAAACTAGAATATTTGTTCGTCGTCGCTGTCTACATGTAACTCTAATTTATTGTTAGCATGATCTATATGCATATTTAAATGAATTGGGTTACAGCAGGCAGCGCAATCTTCAATGTAGTCCTGATCGCCCATGCTTGCGTCTAGATCTAAATGAATGTGGTGTCCACAGTGTGGACAAGCGATTCGTTGTGATAAAAAGTTTTTCATAATCACTCCAGTACAAATAATTAAGTCATTGCCAATAAACCTAGCAAAAACTTAATGGCTCAACGCTGAACTCTCCTTATTTAATAAATATAGTCTGTAAGTAAGATTATGACAGTTATTTTACGCCTATTGTGGTGAGCTTTTCGATATGTTGCTTGGCTTGTGTTAGATAGTGACCAGCAAAAATATTGGCGTGATTTAAAATTGGATACAACTGGTAAACTAATTTACGTTTATGATAATTTTTTGAAAGAGGGTATTGCTGATCATAGGCGGTATAAAAATCGTCAGGTAGTGGAGCAAATAGCTCACTCATTGCAATATCCACTTCCCGATCACCATAATAACATGCAGGGTTAAATAGGCTGGGCATTGTGCTTACAAAGCCCATATTACCTCGCCAAAAGTCACCATGCAGTAGTGATGGTGTTACACGATGGCTATGAAGCTGCTCTTTTACAGTATTTATTAAGCGCTCGGGTTCAATAAAACGAATACCTTTTTCAGCGAGTAGCTGCAGTTGCCAGCCAATACGTTCTTCGGCATAAAACACATCCCATTTTTTATGCCACCTATTGGGTTGTACTGTGGTTGCTAAGTAATTATCAACATCAAAACCGAACATTGCTTGATCGTGTTTTTGGTGCATATAAGCGAGGGTTTCCCCCATATCATTCCATGTTGAGTGAGGCTGTTGATCAAGCTTTTGCCATTGCGTAACAATAAACGAGAACTCTATGTTTGCACCCGTTACAATACAGTCAGGAATTATAAAACGGCTGTTTTGCGCGAGAAGCTTTAAACCGATAGATTCACTTTCTAATCGGTCAAGTTCACTTTTTAGCGCTATTTTAACTAAGAAATTATGCGTATCGTTGGTAAGATGAAATAGTTTGTCTGTATTGGTGCTTTGTAATTGGCGCTTATAGGTGTGTTTGAAGTCATCATTAATGGCAACACTGATGTGCTCGTTGACTGTTTTCCACATAACAATTGCTCGTCTTTTGAACAGATACATAAACTATGGCAAAAAGGGATTAATTTAACAATATAAACGTTGTAAAATTAATAGCTAACTGCATAAAAATTGCACCGAATTAAATGGAGTAAAAATGAACAAAAGTTTAATAACCAATTTGCTAGCGGGTTTATTTGTTGTTGCGGGTTTTATACTCGATCAAGCAATTTTGTTATCTGTTGGTTTATTTGCACTTTCGGGCGCGGTAACTAATTTATTAGCTATTCATATGTTGTTTGAAAAAGTCCCTTTTTTATATGGCTCTGGGGTAATCGCGCTTAAGTTTGAAAGCTTTAAAAGTGCCATAAGAAACTTAATATTAACGGAGTTTTTTTCAGAGCAAAAAATTAATAATCTACTAAATAAAGTACAGCCAAATATCGACTTTGAGCCAATAATTAGCAATGTTGATTTAAATCCGGCATTCGACAATTTGTTAGAGGTAATAGAGCAATCTCAGTTTGGGAGCATGCTTAGCATGTTTGGCGGTACTGCTGCAATAGAGCCAATGCGTGAAAAGTTCATTGAAAAAATGCAACTATCGCTTGGTGAAATCTCTCAAACTGACCACTTTAAAGCCCTTGTTACCCAAACGCTTTCGCAAGGTAATAGCGCAGAAGGTTTACACAATACAGTGCTTAAATTAGTGGATGAGCGCCTAGATGAGCTAACCCCTAAAATGGTTAAAGAGATTATTCAAACCATGATCCGCGAGCACCTAGGCTGGCTTGTCGTGTGGGGCGGTGTGTTTGGTGGGTTATTTGGTTTAATCGCGGCCGTGATTTAAATAAAATACAACAAAACCCCTTAATGTTAATACTCTAAAGTAAGTTTTAGCTTGAACTGTCAGATTCGATTATTACAATGCAGTAAAATCTGACAGAGAGTTTTGTGCCATGTGGCCTGTTAAATAGACATTACAAGGTGCAGCAGCATCGATCAATATTTTGACTACAGTGCATCTATTTTTTTAAAATAGCTTTTCATTAGATAAATAAAAGAAATTACGGGGACTATAGCCAACAATGAAAGCCAAGGTGAGGATTTTATTACTGATTGAAGTGCAATCGCCATTCCAATGCCTATACCTCCAACTAATGCAGCCAAAGGCACAAAGAACAAAAGCGATTTTCAAATCTTTTTTGGAACTGTTTTTCTCTCTAACTTTTTCAGCTTCATTCATTATTAAACCTTATTTATAAATAAAAATACCATGAGACAACAGCATAACCTAATAGCCAAAAAAATAATTGAAAACGAACTCTTTAAATCATCCTAAACGTTTTCAAAGTATTAGGGAATAATGCAATTGGCATCAATAATATAGTTTGTTTTGAAAAAAGAGAAGTCATACCGTATTAGCACCACATAAAAACGCGTCGTTAAGTCTATCAACTGGGCATAGCGAGAACTATAAGCACCATTAACTAGTGTAAGTTTTTTCGATGCAATGGCTGTAAATAAAAACATAATTAATAGATATTGCAAATATTGGAAGGTTTATATAATGGCAGGTAAAACTGAAGACTTTAACACTGCTCACAATAAAAAATTTAAATTTTTATCAAAAGAAGAGTGTGTAAAAGCTGGCTTGACAAAGTTAGATTTAGAAAATAATACAATACCAGAACCTAAGGGGTTAGTATCTGGTAAAACGGATAAATTTGGGAAATGATTATTTAAAATAGAGTTTTGATGATGAGCAAATCCTTAACGAATAAAGAAAAGCAATTCATAATTTTGCCAAATGAAGAGAACCAAGAAATTTTACCAAAACTCCTCAAGCTATTTCAAAAGCATTATTAGAAATCAAAAGAACTAATAAAGTTAAAGCTAATTAGAACCATATAATAAAAGCTCCTTTTCGAGCTTTTCGCGATAAAATTCAGATTAAGGCTAAACAGCTTCGAATAAATTAATTTTTTATCGTTACTGACATATTTTTTCAGGCTGTTATTATCGCCCCCATAATTTAGTCGTATTTTTTAGGAGTAACGGTGAGTAAAACGTTAGCCAGTTATTATCAACAAGCGTATGCCTGTGATCAGCAATATTTTAACCAGTGTTTTTATTGTGGCTGTGAAGCAACAGAGCGCGATCATTGTCCGCCCCTGCATATGCTGCAAAGCATTGTTGATTTAGGCGAGGAGGCTGATTTTATATCCATTCCTGCCTGTTATGAGTGTCATGCACTTTTACATAACGAAAGGTTAATGACCATCGACGAGCGCTTTACTAAAATGAAAAAAAAGCTTGCCACTAAATACGCTAAACCACTGCGTGTTTATAATATGTGGGAAGAAAGCGAGCTTGGCGACATGAGCGATGAGTTTGCCCATAGTATTCAAGCTGGTATGAAATTAGGCAAAGAAGCGGCAGAGCGTTTGGCCTTTACTGGTTTTAGCTATGCGACAGAAGATGCAAAGGTGGCAGTACGCGAAAAAACAAAAGAGTTTGATGTAGAAGGTATGATATTTACCGATTTTAAAGAAGCGTTAAATTACTGCATCAATGATTTAAACGTACAGAAAAGTGATTTTTATAAAATTTTGGTTGAAGACTACCAAGGCGATTTTAATAAAGCACTGAGCCAGTATCGTCATCGCCATGACAAAGTCACGGCAGCTAAAGATGGTAATACACTTATTAAAGATTTTTCTAAATTGCACAAGCAAAATTCTGATTTTGTAACACGTACGGTTAAGCATTTTATTGCTAAAGATCCGACGCTTACAACCGAAGGAGCGCTTGAAATGCTGTATAACAATTATATAAAAAAATAATCACAGAAATTCATCTTAATTAACCGCGTTTTCACCTGTTTTTTTGGCTTTATGGTTTAGCTTTCGTTAAAGTAGCAAAAAAACAGGAGAATCAAACAACATGCAAAAATTTGCTCCCTCTTTATTAGCAGTTGGCTTAGCCGCTGCACTTGTAGGTTGCCAAGAAAACGGCCCGCAAGATGATAAAATAACAATCAACAAAAATCCTTATCCAAGTACTTATCAGCCAGTTGCTACATCAAGCACATTAATTACCAATGCAACCGTACTAACAGGTACTGGTGAGCGTTTAGATGATGCTGATGTATTACTTGTTGATGGTAAAGTACAACAAGTAGGTAAAGATTTGACTGCCACTGCTGATATTACAATTGATGCGCAAGGCAAGTGGGTAACACCGGGTATTATTGATGTACATTCACACTTAGGTGCATACCCAAGCCCGTCGGTTGAGTCGCATCAAGATGGTAATGAAATGACCAGTCCTAACACTGCGGAAGTGTGGGTTGAGCATTCTGTTTGGCCACAAGATCCAGGTTTTAATCGTGCACGCGAAGGCGGTATTACATCACTGCAAATTTTACCTGGCTCAGCTAATTTATTTGGTGGACGAGGGGTTACACTTAAAAACGTACCATCGCATACTATGCAGGGCATGAAATTTCCTGATGCGCCATATGGTTTAAAAATGGCATGTGGCGAAAATCCAAAACGTGTTTATGGTCGTCAAGGCGTATTACCTTCAACGCGTATGGGTAACATGGCTGGCTATCGCATGGCGTGGGCTGAAGCGAGTGAGTATAAACGTGCATGGGATAAATACGATGCCGATTATGAAGCGGGTTTAAATCCAGACGCTCCAATGCGTGATATTAAACACGATACCCTGCGTGGCGTGCTTGAAGGTGAAGTACGTATTCACAACCATTGTTATAAAGCTGAAGAAATGGCAATGATGATTGACTTGTCAAAAGAGTTTAATTATCACGCAGGTACTTTTCATCACGGTATTGAAGCATATAAAATTGCTGACTTACTTGCCCAAAATGGCTCGTGTGCTGCACTTTGGCCAGACTGGTGGGGCTTTAAAATGGAAGCTTACGACATGGTTCAAGAGAATGTTGCCATTGTTGATGCGGTTAAGAACTCGTGTGCAGTTGTCCATTCAGATTCCGACACAACGATCCAGCGCTTAAACCAAGAAGCCGGCAAAGTTATGTTCCGTGCTAACGAAAACGGTTTTGATATTTCTGAACAACACGCGATTAAATGGATCACGGCTAACGCTGCTAAGTCACTTGGTATTGATGACAAAACAGGATCGCTTGAAGCGGGTAAGCAAGGCGATGTTGTTATATGGAATCAAAGCCCGTTTAGTGTTTATGCTAAAGCTGAACAAGTGTTTGTTGATGGTGCAAAAGTTTACGATAGAAACGACAGCGCTTTTCAAGCAACAAGTGATTTTATGTTAGGTCAACAATAAGGAGCTCCCAGAATGAAAAATTTATCACGTTCGTTTTCGCTTTCTCTGGTTGCTGCCGGATTACTGGTATCAGGTGCTGTAAGCGCACAATCGTTAGCAATCATTAACGCAACATTGCACACGTCTACCGAGCAAGGTGTACTAAAGTCGGCAAGCATTGTTATGACGGATGGCAAAATCACCGCGATTAACCCAACTGAAGTTAAAGCTGACACAATTATTGACGCAAAAGGTCAAATTGTAACGCCAGGCTTTATTGCAAGTGCAAACCAGCTAGGGCTTGTGGAAGTTGGCGCTGTTGCCGGTTCGCGCGATGCTGGCGATGACAAAGCTGATATTGACTTTGATGTAAGCCTTGCTTTCAATCCACATTCGAGCTTAATTCCTTATGCACGTAAAGGCGGTATTACACGCGATGTTATTACTCCGCATGGTGGTGATAGCATTTTTGCAGGTCTTGCAAGTGTGGTTGATTTAAGTGGCAGTTTTGATAGCAACATGCAAAAACAAGCGGCTTTAATTGTGTACTTAGGTGAACGTAGTAAAGGCTCTCGTGCATTTACACTACAGACGCTTATTAATAAATTAGATGAACACAAAGCCAAGGCAAGCAAAAAAGCTAAAAAAGACGACGATAAGCCAAGTACGGAAGACAAAGTAATGGCTAAAGTCCTTAACGGCAAAATGCCATTAGTTGTAGGCGTTTCTCGTGCAGCAGATATTGTTGAGCTTATTAAAGTAAAAGAGCAATTTGGTATTAATCTAGTACTTAATGGCGCACAAGATGCGGTTGTTGTTAAAGAGCGTGTTGCAAAAGCAAATATTCCAGTAATTATTAGCGCAATGGATAGCTTACCAGCAAGTTTTGATTCACTTCATGCTAGTTTATATAATGCAGGCATACTTGAACAAGCCGGCGTTAAAGTATTATTAACGGTAGGTGGCGATGCAAGTCACAACATGTATCAATTACGTTTTGATGCGGGCAATGCCGTATCGTACGGTATGAGCCAACAAGGTGCGTTAAAAGCAGTTACATCAAACGTTGCTGATGTGTTTGGTATAAATGCAGGTAGCCTTGAAGTAGGTAAAGCAGCTGATGTAGTAATGTGGAGTAATGACCCGTTTGAACTGAGCAGCCACGTAAATAAAATGTTTATAAATGGCGTTGAGGTTTCTACACAATCTCGCCAAGATAAACTGCGCGAACGTTATACGACTGATTCGAAAATGCCACGTGCATATACTAAATAATTAAATAAACTTTAATTATTTTAAAGGCCGCTATTTTATAAATAGCGGCCTTTTTTTTGTAAAATTGAGACAGAAAAAAGCCGCTTACTTTTACAAGTAAGCGGCTTTTAAATTTAAACCAATATTTATACTAATTTAGCAAGAATATCGTTAAATGTAGTGCTTGGACGCATCGCTTTAAATGCGGCATCATCGTTAGGCTGGAAGTAACCACCTAAATCAACTGCAGGACCTTGCGCATCGTTAAGTTCACTTACTATTTGCTCTTTGTTAGACTCAAGGTCGCTAGCAATCTGCGTAAACTGTGCTTTAAGTTCACTGTCATCATTTTGCTTAGCAAGTTCTTGTGCCCAGAATAAAGAGAGGAAGAAATGAGAACCACGGTTATCAATTTCTTTCACTTTACGTGAAGGAGACTTGTTTTCTGCTAAGAAAGTACCTGTCGCTTTATCTAGCGTATCAGCAAGCACTTGCGCCTTGTTGTTACTCGTAGTTACGCTTAGGTGCTCAAGTGATGCAGCAAGTGCTAAAAATTCACCTAAAGAATCCCAACGTAGGTGGTTTTCTTTTTCGAATTGTTGAACATGCTTAGGTGCAGAACCACCTGCGCCAGTTTCAAATAAGCCACCGCCGTTCATAAGTGGAACAATTGAAAGCATTTTAGCACTCGTACCCAACTCTAAAATTGGGAATAAATCGGTAAGGTAATCGCGTAACACGTTACCTGTTACAGAAATAGTGTCTTTACCTTCTTTAATACGCGCTAATGAGAACAATGTTGCTTCAAGCGGTGCTAAAATTTGAATCTCTAGGCCAGATGTATCGTGATCTGCTAGGTATTTATTTACTTTTTTGATTAGCTGCGAATCATGTGCACGATTTTCGTCTAACCAAAAAATAGCTGGAACGCCTGTTGCACGTGCACGATTTACTGCAAGCTTAACCCAATCTTGGATTGGTGCGTCTTTAACCTGACACATACGCCAAATATCGCCTTGCTCAACACTGTGTTCAAGTAATGTATTGCCATTTGCATCAACAACACGGATAGAACCATCAGCTTTAGCTTCAAACGTTTTATCGTGTGAGCCGTATTCTTCCGCTTTTTGAGCCATCAGGCCAACGTTTGGCACGCTACCCATTGTTGTTGGATCAAACGCGCCATTTACTTTACAAAAATCGATAGTTGCTTGGTAAACACTTGAGTAACAACGATCAGGAATTACAAAGCTAGTGTCTTGTAATTTACCATCGTTATTCCACATTTGACCGCTTGAACGGATTGCAGCAGGCATAGAGGCATCGATGATCACGTCACTTGGTACGTGTAAGTTTGTAATACCACGGTCAGAGTCAACCATCGCAATAGCAGGGCGGTTAGCGTAAACAGCTTGAATGTCTGCTCCAATTTCTTCACGCTTAGCATCGTCTAATGTTTGAATTTTAGAATATACATCGCCTAAACCATTATTTACATCAACACCTAGCTCTTCAAAAAGCTCACCGTGTTTAGCAAATACATCTTTGTAGAATACTTTTACAGCGTGACCGAAGATGATTGGATCAGATACTTTCATCATTGTCGCTTTCATGTGAAGCGAGAATAAAACACCTTTTTCTTTAGCTGCATCAATTTCAGCCGCTAAGAAAGCTTGAAGCTTAGAAGCGCTGATGCTTGATGCATCAATAACTTCGCCAGCTAAAAGAGGTGTGCTTTGTTTAAGTACAGTAACGTCGCCGTTCGTTGCAACATGTTCAATACGCACATCTGTTGCAGCATCAACAGTCACTGATTGCTCAGAACCAAAAAAGTCACCTTCGCTCATGCTTGCAACGTAAGACTGAGAATCTTTGCTCCACGCACCCATTGAATGTGGGTTGTTACGTGCATATTCTTTTACAGAACCAGGCGCGCGACGATCTGAGTTACCTTCACGTAATACTGGGTTTACTGCACTGCCTTTAATTTTGTCATAAGCAGCTTGAATTGCTTTTTCTTCATCATTTTTAGGTTCAACAGGGTATTCTGGAAGAGCGTAACCTTTTGCTTGAAGCTCTTTAATTACAGCGCGAAGCTGTGGTACAGATGCACTGATGTTTGGTAATTTGATGATGTTCGCTTCTGGTGTTTTAGCAAGCTCGCCAAGTTCAGCAAGTGCATCACCAATGCGTTGTTCTTGTGTTAAATAATCAGGGAAGCTAGCAATTACACGACCTGCTAATGAAATGTCGCGAGTTTCAACTTCAACACCGGCCGCATTTGTATATGCTTGGATGATCGGTAGCAACGAATAAGTTGCTAGTGCCGGCGCTTCGTCCGTTTTTGTATAGATAATTTTTGATGTCATCATCATTCCTAGATAGTCGACCTTAAAGGCCTTATTCAACAATGCAAAGAAAGTCATTACTTTTTTAATACCACAATTATTAAACGTCTAATAAAAAGGGCATTTAAGTAATGAATAGTTTGTTAGGTGTTGGTACTCATAATTGCTTTTTTATAAAGCGAATAGTCACACCTGACCAACTGATACGATATTTATAGCTAAAAAAGCAATAAAAATAAATTAGCCTTTAGCATAAGCTGCGCTTTGTACTAAATGGCCTGTTTAATTGTTATGTTTATATGTTGTTTTGAGCCCCAAGAGTGTAACAAGCCTGAATAAAAAGGGCTAGGTCTTGAAACTGCGAGTATGTATATAAACAGATCTCAGTTAGAACATTGGGGTATATAAAATAAATTCAAGTAAAAGGGTTGAATTTACACAGAATGAGGCAATTAATAGAGGTAGAAGAAATGAGAAGAGTGTGGGTAAGGGAATTAAGCGAGGATCTTAAATAGGTCACTCGCTTTAGTCGAAAGAATTACAGTTACACAATAATGTCGCCATCAGGGGCAATATTGGTAGCGTGTAAGCCCTTAGGGCCTTGTTCTAATTCGAAAGTTACATCTTGACCAGCTTTAAGTGTTTTATAACCGTCCATTACAATTGTTGAATAATGGGCGAAAATATCATTCTCACAGCCGTCTTCTACGATGAAACCAAAACCTTTAGCGTTGTTAAACCATTTAACTTTACCGCAAGCCATACTTCTACATCCTTCAATAAGTTGACTAATTTAGTTAATCTAAATTGTATAATTTGCTAGACTGATTAAGGTTTAATCAATCTAAGATTGACTGTAGTTTATTTAGACAGTCAGTCAAGTTTTTTGAGTTATTTATTTAACATTTAATTTATTTTTTATTCAAGTTTGCTTGAGTTACAAAGACAAGACTATATTTACTTATGAGTGGAATGAAAGATTCAGGTGTAATAGACACCGTTCGCGATAGTGAAAAGCAAAAGCTACAGCCACCGCGAAAATACAAAGTTGTTTTAAATAACGACGACTACACGCCGATGGACTTTGTGATAGAAGTTTTAACGACGTTTTTTAATATGGATAGCGATAGAGCAACTGACGTGATGCTTCAAGTTCACGAAAAAGGTAAAGGCATTTGTGGTGTTTATAGCGCCGATGTGGCCCACACCAAAGCTGAACAAGTTAACCGCTATGCGCGTGATAACGAGCATCCACTGCTTTGTAGTTGTGAGCAGGAATAAATACCAATTTTATTAAAAGTATGACCATTTTAGCGGATTAAATAACTTGTTAACTTCGTTAAAAATTATACATATAGAACAACTATATTTGTAATTTTTGCTTTATTACTAAGCTATTTCCTTAGCGCTATAACAGGCCACTAATTTAATGCAATTGGTATAAATACCAATTAGGGTGATCAATCATCCGATTGTTGTGGTATAAATTATTATCTCAGTAAGGGGTTGCCAATGCTAAACAAAGACTTAGAACTTACTTTAAATGCCGCGTTTCGTGAAGCGCGCACTCGTCGTCATGAGTTTATGACCGTAGAGCACCTTTTACTTGCGCTATTAGACAATCCTTCAGCGGGAGAGGCTTTAAATGCGTGTGGTGTTCATATTTCAGGGCTAAAAACCGAATTACTTGAATTTATCGATGAAACGACACCTGTCATTCCTGATTTAGAAGAAGAGCGTGAAACCCAGCCTACGCTTGGTTTTCAGCGTGTACTACAGCGTGCAGTATTTCATGTGCAATCGTCAGGTAAAAACGAAGTCACAGGCGTAAACGTACTGGTTGCTATTTTTTCTGAACAGGAAAGCCAAGCGGTTTATTTACTCAAAAAGAATGACGTATCGCGTTTAGACATTGTTAACTTTATTTCGCATGGTATTTCTAAAGCGGATGATGAGTTAGGTGATGACACCGATGATATTCATGAAGAAGTACAAGAAGTTCAAAACGAAGAAGCAAGCAAGCTAGATAGCTTTACGACCAACTTAAACGCCCAAGCGCGCGATGGTAATATTGACCCTCTCATTGGGCGCGATAGCGAAGTAGAGCGCACGGTACAAGTATTGTGCCGTCGCAAAAAGAACAACCCATTACTGGTTGGTGAAGCCGGTGTTGGTAAAACAGCCATTGCTGAAGGCTTGGCGTATCGCATTGTCAATAAGCAAGTACCTGAAGTGATTGCTGATGCTGTTGTGTATTCATTGGATATGGGCGCATTACTTGCGGGCACTAAATACCGTGGCGATTTTGAAAAACGCTTTAAAAGTCTACTAAAAGAGCTGCAAGCGCAACCAGGCTCTATCTTGTTTATTGATGAGATCCACACCATTATTGGTGCAGGCGCTGCATCGGGCGGCGTTATGGATGCCTCCAATTTACTTAAACCGCTACTCTCTAGTGGTAAATTACGTTGTATGGGTTCGACAACGTATAACGAGTACAAAAATATTTTTGAGAAAGACCGCGCGTTAGTACGCCGCTTTCAAAAAATTGATGTACTTGAACCAAGTGTTGCCGATACCACTAAAATCCTTAATGGTTTAAAAGAGCGTTACGAAGAGCATCATGGTATTCGTTATACTCAGAAAGCGTTAAAAGCGGCTGCTGAATTAAGCGCAAAATACATTAATGAACGCCATTTGCCTGATAAAGCCATTGACGTTATTGATGAAGCGGGTGCAAGTCAGCGCCTGCAGCCTAGTTCTAAACGCAAAAAAACCATCGGTGTGGCAGACATTGAGCTTATTATTTCTAAAATGGCACGTATTCCACCGCAAAGTGTATCGTCTACAGACAAAGAAACGCTTAAAAATCTAGACCGTAACCTTAAAATGCTGGTGTTCGGTCAAGATCAATCTATTGATGCGCTTACATCTGCTATCCGTTTATCTCGTTCTGGCTTATCAAGTGAAGAAAAACCCGTAGGTTCGTTTTTATTTGCAGGGCCCACCGGAGTAGGTAAAACAGAAGTCACTAAGCAATTGGCTAAGTGTATGGGTGTTGAGTTTATCCGTTTTGATATGTCGGAATATGTTGAACGCCACGCAATAAGCCGTTTAATTGGTGCACCACCAGGTTACGTTGGTTTTGAGCAAGGTGGTTTATTAACTGAGGCAGTAATTAAAAACCCGCATGCAGTTGTTCTTCTTGATGAGATTGAAAAAGCGCATCCTGATATTTACAACATCCTGCTACAGGTAATGGATCACGGTACATTAACTGATAATAACGGCCGTAAAGCTGACTTTAGAAACGTAGTGGTGGTAATGACGACCAATGCGGGCGTGCAAGAAACCACGCGTAAGTCGATTGGCTTTAGTGAGCAAGATCATACTCACGATGCAATGGGCGAAATTAATAAAGTATTCTCGCCAGAATTTAGAAATCGCTTAGATAATATTATTTGGTTTAACCACCTTGAACGTGATGTTATTTTACTTGTGGTAGATAAATTTATTGTGGAGCTTCAAGCGCAGCTTGATAAAAAATCGGTTAACCTTGAGCTTACTTCTAAAGCACGAGAATGGCTGGCAGATAAAGGCTACGATAAAGCAATGGGTGCACGTCCAATGGCGCGTGTTATTCAAGAAGAGCTTAAAAAGCAATTAGCTAACGAAATACTCTTTGGTGAACTTGTTGATGGCGGTACGGTAAAAATATCGGTTAAAGATAAGAAAATTCGCTTTGATTATGAAAGCAATTTAACACCAGCTTAGTCACATCCTTTTTGCTCTGTTAAAATTAGTTTAAAAATAAAATGGCCCACTAAATTAATAGTGGGCCATTTTTTATCGCTATATTTTTACGAGCAACAAAAAACCCAGCACAAAGCTGGGTTTTTTGTTTATTAAATGTAATTGCTGGTTAGTATCCATCAATTACATTTAATAAACGCTTAAAGCTAGTTAAATACTAGCCAAAAACTAAATCTCGTTTACGCACTTACTTAGCGAGCACGGAATACGATACGGCCTTTCGATAAATCGTAAGGCGTCATTTCTACCGTTACTTTATCGCCAGTTAAAATACGGATATAGTTTTTGCGCATTTTGCCTGAAATGTGAGCCACAACTACGTGACCATTTTCTAGCTCAACTCGGAACATTGTATTTGGTAAAGTATCAAGGACAGTCCCTTGCATTTCGATTACGTCTTCTTTCGCCATGTTTAGCGTAACACCTCTTTAATAGTTAAACGATGCAGATTTTGCCCAAAATACGCCAATAAGTAAAGGCGCAGGGACTATATTTGCAAATTAAATAGCCAGCCACTCATCATTTACCTGTTTTTGCGCGGGTAAAAACTGGGTTTTGTACTTCATTTTATCGCATTCATCAATTTGATAACCTAAATATACATATTGCTTATTTTGCTTTTTCGCAAATTTTAACTGTTGTAATATCATTACTGAGCCTAAGCTATAGTGATCAAAGTCAGGGTCAAAAAAGGTGTAAATTGCAGAAATAGCGTTTTGCATACAATCAGTTACGGCTACAGCGACGAGTTCCTCCTGATGCCATAACTCGATAAATGTTATGTCTAACCAGTTGCAAAACAAAAAACTTTGAAACTGCGCTTTTTCAGGCGGATACATACTTCCATCCTGATGACGGAGGCTTATGTACTTACTGTACAGTGGGTAGTATTCTTTTTTTTCTATGCTGGAATATTTTATCTCAAACTGTGTTTTTGCTTTGTTTAGTTTACGTTTTTGTGATTTTGAAGGCATAAACTCTTGAGCTAATATTCGTACTGAGCTGCATTCACTGCACACAGGACAGTGTGGGCGGTATATTTGGTTACCGCTGCGACGAAAACCTAGGCCCAATAACAACTCAAACTTATCAGCGCTATAGCAACTGGGATCTAGAATAACGAGAAGTTGTTCTTGGCGGTTGGGTAAATAACTGCAGTCAAATTCTTGGCTTAAACCCACGCGTGCTGGAAGCTGTTCATTCATAGATTGCGTTAAGCTCCTGTGGCTGCCACATAATTGGATTAAGAGTATAGGTGCGTGCTGCTTTGAGTTTAGTCAAAAATTTTGAACGAGGGACTACTTTTGCACCTAAAGTCATTAAATAAGGGTTTTCTAGTTGGCAGTCAATAAAATGTGCATTATGGCGTTTAAGCCAATTTACAAGTGCCCACATAGCAAGCTTGGAGCAATTGGTTTGATGATGAAACATTGACTCACCACAAAATACACCATTTTGCATAATGCCGTATAAGCCACCTGCAAGCTCACCGTTGCTCCAAACCTCTAAGCTATGAGCAATGCCCGCATTATGGGCATTGGTGTACGCATCAAGCATGTCAGAGGTGATCCAAGTGCCATCGGTATCAAGGCGTTGATCGCGACATGCTTCTATCACCTCTTCAAAGGCATTATTAATGGTTACTTTTACAGGGTGCTTTTTTAAATGCTTACGCAGACTTTTACTTATATGAAAATCATCGAGCTCAAAAATACCGCGCTCGCTGGGTGACCACCACATAATAGGCTCGTCTTCACTAAACCAAGGGAATATTCCACTTTTGTACGCGTTACTCAGGCGTGGCAAACTCAAATCTCCGCCAATTGCTAACAAGCCGTCGGGAGATGTTAATGCATATTCCGGATTGGGGAATGCTATATCGGTTTCGCTTAATTGGTATAGCTGGTTTCTCATACAGTGCTTATTTTATAATTGTTCATAAAAGTGTAACTATATTTTAGACATAAAAAAAGGGCTGAATGACAGCCCTCAATTATTATTTTATTTACTTATAAGTTATCTAAGAATCGCTCAGCATCAAGGGCTGCCATACAGCCTGTGCCCGCAGATGTGATTGCTTGACGGTAAATGTGGTCAGACACATCACCTGCAGCAAAAACGCCTTCTACACTTGTTTGCGTTGCGTTGCCGTGAAGACCAGACTCTACAACTAAGTAGCCATCTTTCATTTCTAGTTGACCCACAAACATATCAGTATTTGGTTTGTGCCCAATCGCGATAAATACGCCGGCTAAATCGAGCTCTTCAGTTGCATCAGAGTGGGCATCTTTAATACGAACACCTGTTACGCCCATTTGATCGCCTAATACTTCGTCAAGCGTGCGGTTGTAGTGCATTACTACGTTACCGTTCTTTGCTTTTTCAGCAAGACGGTCAGCAAGTATTTTTTCACTGCGGAAACTGTCGCGGCGGTGAATAACATGAACTTCATCAGCAATGTTCGATAAGTAAAGCGCTTCTTCAACCGCTGTATTACCACCACCAACAACCGCTACTTTTTGCCCTTTATAGAAAAAGCCATCACAGGTAGCACACGCCGAAACACCACGGCCTTGGAAGTTAGTCTCAGACTCTAGGCCTAAGTATTTAGCAGACGCACCCGTTGCAATAATTAATGCATCACATGTGTAAGTACCTTGGTCGCCAGTTAGTGTGAAAGGGCGCTTAGATACATCTACTTTATTAATGTGATCAAACACAATTTCAGTTTCAAAGCGTTCAGCGTGTTCTTTCATGCGATCCATCAATGCAGGCCCTGTTAAACCGTGTGCATCACCTGGCCAGTTTTCAACTTCAGTGGTGGTTGTTAATTGACCGCCTTGTTGAATGCCGGTAATTAAAACAGGGTTTAAATTTGCACGTGCTGCGTATACTGCGGCAGTATAACCAGCTGGGCCAGAGCCTAAAATTAGTAGCTTACAATGTTTTGCTTCAGTCATTATTTTTCCTAAACGTTTAATACGGTATTTAATATGCTCTTAATGCGCTTGATTCTAAGAAAAACAAGACAGAAGTAAACAAAATCCGCGATTATTTTTTTTCGTAAATCGAAAAGCTGTGCAATATTGTGTACTGATAATTGTTACTTTGAGAACGAATAAAGCAAAGTAGCTCAATAAATAGACTAACAAGCAACAAAACAACGTTAATTCATGACCACTTTGATTTTTTTTGTTATGTTTTACCTAATTTTATTTGTCACTGATAGATCATGTGACCCAAGTGAATAGGCAACTATGTTATTTTGGCAGGAAAAACCCGCATTCGGGTTGACTTCAAAAGACGTTAACGTCTTAACCAATGCGCAAGATTACCGTACGCAATTGCTACGTTTAATTAGCAATGCAAAAAAACGTATCTACATCACTGCGTTGTATTTACAAGATGATGAAGCAGGTCGCGAAATTTTAGATGCGTTGCACCGTGTGTCATTAGCAAACCCTGCACTTGAAATAAAAGTGTTGGTGGATTTTCATCGTGCGCAACGTGGCCTTATTGGCGCTGAAAAATCAGACGGTAACGCAAGTTTATATTGCGACTATTTAGAAAAATTTAATTCAAATGTGCAAGTTTATGGCGTACCTGTAAAAGCCAAAGAGTTATTTGGCGTATTGCATTTAAAAGGTTTTGTGATTGACGATACCTTACTTTACAGCGGCGCAAGTTTAAACAACGTATACTTGCAGTACAACGATCGCTACAGACTCGATCGCTACTTTTTAATAACGCAGAGAGAGCTGTGCAACTCTATAATTGCGTTTATTGAAACAAACTTACTAAGCTCAATAGCTGTGCCACGAATAGATACACGCCCACTTAAGCGTTTAAACGACTTTAAGTTAGAGCAAAAGCAATTAATGCGTGATTTAAAAGTTGCGAGTTACAGCGTAGCAGAGCAGCAAAATAAGCAAGCATTAGGCATTCGTTTATTTTTAGGGCTTGGTCGTCGTAATAACGAGTTAAACCGTGTAATAAAAGCGTTATTTGACACCACTGAACAAGAACTTGTGTTGTATACGCCATACTTTAATTTTCCGGCGCCGCTGATGCGTTCGTTGCGTCGATTATTAAAGCAAGGTAAGCAGGTTACTATTATTGTGGGCGATAAAACAGCAAACGACTTTTATATGCCGCCAAGCGAGCCGTTTAGTAAAATAGGGGCATTACCTTATTTATACGAAACCATTTTGCATAAATTTGTAAAAACGCAAAAGCGCCATATCGATAACGGTAATTTAAACGTGTATTTGTGGAAAGATGAAAGTAATTCGTTTCATTTAAAAGGTATTTGTTCAGATAGAACAAAACATTTACTAAGTGGGCATAACCTTAATCCACGCGCATGGGGTCTTGATATCGAAAACGGTATTTTAATTGAAGATCCAGAGCAAACAATTATGCAGGCCATTGATAACGAAAAGCAGGAAATTTTACAACACTGCCGTCGTTTAACAGGCCCAGATGATTTAGAAACAATGGATGATTACCCGCAACCAGTTAAAAAACTACTTGGCCAAGCTAAGCGCGTAAAAGTAGATTTTATAATTAAGCGTTTTATCTAAACCTGCCTGTACAAGATTCAAAATCTAAACAACAAAAAAGCAGCTTAATAGCTGCTTTTTTATTGTTTAGAGTTAGGCTGTTAAAGCCTAACTAGAAAACGCTAAATTAGGCGTTTTCTACCGCTGTGCGTGGGTCAACATATTCCATGTTGAACGCTTGTGCTACTTCTTTGTAAGTTACTTGGCCTTTAATTACGTTTAAGCCTTTTAAGAAGTGAGCGTCATCTAGTAGCGCCTTTTTATAACCTTTGTTTGCAAGATTAATAATGAAAGGCAATGTTGCATTGTTAAGTGCAAACGTAGATGTGCGTGGAACAGCACCTGGCATATTGGCAACACAGTAGTGAACAACTTCATCAACGATGAAAGTAGGATCAGCATGCGTCGTTGCTTTAGAAGTTGCAATACAGCCACCTTGGTCGATTGCAACGTCAACAATTGCAGAACCAGGTTTCATTGCTTTAATGTGTGCAGCAGTGACTAGTTTAGGTGCAGCTGCACCTGGGATAAGTACGCCACCTATTACTAAATCAGCTTCTAATACGTGTTTTTCTAGTGCATCAGCAGTTGAGTAAATAGCTTTAACTTTATTACCAAATTGCGCGTCTAGTGCACGTAATACGTCGATGTTACGATCAAGAACGACCACTTCAGCACCAAGGCCAACAGCCATTTGTGCCGCGCTACGACCAACCATGCCGCCGCCAATGATAACAACTTTAGCCGCTTCAACCCCTGGTACGCCACCTAATAGCATGCCACGACCGTGGTTAGATTTTTCTAGTGCTTGTGCACCAGCTTGAATAGACATACGACCAGCTACTTCGCTCATAGGCGCAAGAAGCGGTAAGCCACCGCGAGAGTCAGTAACAGTTTCGTATGCGATACAAATAGCTTTGCTTTTAACAAGGTCTTCAGTTTGTGGAAGATCAGGCGCAAGATGTAAGTAAGTGAAAAGAATTTGGTCTTCACGAAGCATTGCACGTTCAACAGCTTGTGGCTCTTTTACTTTTACAATCATGTCTGCTTTAGCAAAAACATCAGCCGCAGTTGCTAAAATTTCAGCACCGGCTTGCGTGTAATCTTCGTTAGTAAAACCAATGCCCATACCTGCATCAGTTTCTACAATCACTTGGTGGCCGTGATTTACTAATTCACGAACACTAGCAGGGACCATACCTACACGGTATTCATGGTTTTTTATTTCTTTAGGTACACCAATAATCATAACATTTGCCTTATTAAGAACGGATTAACATTTTTCACTATTATATTCATGACAAGCCCGTGTGTCTCACCTTTTTTAAAGTCAAATCTAGTGTTATTATCTAAATAAATAAAATAAACAGTATAAAAAACTAATGAGTGCTATGCATCAGTTATTAGATAGAATTGACCGTAAAATTTTGATGGAACTACAACATGATGGGCGCCTGTCAAATGTTGAACTGGCCAGACGAGTTGGCCTAAGCGCCACGCCCTGTCTAGAGCGAGTGAAAAAGCTAGAGCGAGAAGGCTACATACTTGGCTACAAAGCAGTGGTCGATCCAGCTAAGCTTGGACAAGGTTTGTCGGTGTATGTAGAAGTAACGATTACCAAAACCTCTCCCGACGTATTTGACGAGTTCAGTGCAGCAGTTAAAAAGCACGAAGAGATCATAGAGTGTCATTTGGTGTCGGGTAACTTCGACTTTTTACTTAAAACGCGCGTTAATGATATGTCAGAGTATCGGGGGGTTTTAGGTGACATATTATTAAAACTGCCCAACGTAAGTGAAAGCCGTACTTATGTAGTTATGGAAGAAGTTAAAGGCGAAGAGGGAGTTATCATTCGCCCGTATATTGCTTAACTTAATATCTATTGGCTGCGGCATTTGCATCTATCTAACCTGAACTCTGGTTAAAAGCTAGCCTATTTCAAGTAAATTTAACGCAGTTAGCGCTGATAATAGCTGCT
>NZ_PNDU01000693.1:0-357 GCF_005886635.1 Pseudoalteromonas sp. S558
GGGTGTCTTGCGATGAAAATACATGCGGATGACGACGTACCAGTTTCTCATTTAATTGAGCCACTACATCGTTAAAATCAAATAATTGCTGCTCTTGCGCTAGTTGCGCATAAAACACGATTTGAAATAACAGATCACCTAGTTCACCTTTAAGTTCACTTAAATCGTCGCGCTCAATACAATCAGCCACTTCATAGGCTTCTTCAAGAGTGTGAGGTACGATTGACGCAAACGTTTGCTTGAGATCCCAAGGGCATCCGCCCGCAGGGTTTCTCAGTGTTTGCATAATTTCCAGCAGTTGGCTTAAAGCCTCATTGTTAGCCTGATTACTGCCATCGTTTTGCACTGTGCACCCCT
>NZ_PNDU01000694.1:0-247 GCF_005886635.1 Pseudoalteromonas sp. S558
GAATATTTACTATCTAATGGATATCTTTTAATATATCACGTTTTTTATCAATGTTAAGCTGTGCGTGATTTTTTTAAAAAAATGGAGTTTATTAATATTTATACAGTTAAAGCTCTTGGTGATAATGACAGTGTAACACTCGCACAGTGGACTTGAAAAATAACAATTGCCTGCTTGTGAGTTAAATAATGGCATGAAGGAAGTGTGATTAGGCTGGATGCTTTTTTGTTTTAGGACGAGCCAGACT
>NZ_PNDU01000695.1:0-369 GCF_005886635.1 Pseudoalteromonas sp. S558
GACTCGCGCAGACCATATTCAACCGCAGCCAACAACACTTCCTCGCCAAAACTCTTTGGCGGAAGCACTGTCGGGATAAAAGCGTCCGTATTCTACTTTTATGAGTACTGGAACTGCCGTGTTGTGATTTCTAAAATGAGCAGGTTATCCATTAATAATAACGTTAGCAGGCGCTTATACAACGGTACCAATAAGCATACCTCGAAACTCAACACGCGCACCAGAGCGTAGACCTCGTACTGATTGCTCAAACTAAATGAGGAAGTAATCAAAATCATAATCACGGTCTTCAAGTGCCTCTTTATAGCTTTGGCTCAATGAAAAGCTATGTTAATCCTCAGATATTTAACCTGGGGCTTGTATATCAGT
>NZ_PNDU01000696.1:0-348 GCF_005886635.1 Pseudoalteromonas sp. S558
TCCGGTTTCAAAGAGAAATATGGGAGGTAAATTAAACAAATGTTAACGCGAAGTAGGAGAAAAATAAGGCGCTGTTTAGCTTTCAACAACACCTTTAAATAAAAAGGGATAACGTCTTAAACGATTGCCAATAAAGTCATCGGCCATAATCTGCTCACAAATTTCGTCGATGTTATCAGTAGCTTCAAACACCCAATCAAAACGTTCAATCGCGAGCAAAAAACCGCGCTTTAAGTGTGTTTGTTCGCGGTAATAAGCAAGATTGTTTTTTATCAGTTGCAGCTTTTCAGGCTCAGCTTTTAATTGAGCAATAACTTGGTGAAGAAACTGCAAATTGCGCGAACTAGT
>NZ_PNDU01000697.1:0-317 GCF_005886635.1 Pseudoalteromonas sp. S558
AGCAGCATTATCTTTATGAATACGCCCTTGGAACGAAAGCTTTTCTTTATCTATTTGATAACAAAAACTACCCGCCAGCGGGTACATTGCCTTTTTAATATCTTTGTAACTCATTGAGGTTGAGCCACCTTGCGCCAGCATTGCGGCAGTCAGTGCTGCAACCCCTTTTTTACCCTGCGGATCGGCAGCGGCACCGGTATTAAATAATAAGTTAATATCGATTAACGGCGAGCTATTAGTTTTATCAAGCACTTTAAAGATTGGCTTACTCGGTACTTGCTGATATTTTGCTACCAAGGCATTTTAGTCGATTTCTT
>NZ_PNDU01000698.1:0-332 GCF_005886635.1 Pseudoalteromonas sp. S558
CTGCAATGTGCTTTCAAAATCTGATGATTCAAAAACGTCTAAATCTGCTAATTTTAGCGCTCAGTGCGCCCTTTAGTGCTTCAAGAAATAACGGGTGATCGTCCGCTATTAAAAACTGACTCATGGTTCACTCATAAAAAATTCTGCTGTTACTTATTACAAAGCAACAGCAGATATACTACGTTTAGAATCAACTTGTATTCAAGTTTTTAACGCATATTTAACGATTTACTCGATTTTCGAGAAGTTCATCCACGACAGCTGGATCAGCATGGGGTGATGTGTGACCTAGCTGTGTGTGGTCTTTTGGTGGTATTTGACGTAATTTTTGG
>NZ_PNDU01000699.1:0-483 GCF_005886635.1 Pseudoalteromonas sp. S558
TAAATGATTTAATAAAAAAACATGATGAAAAAAATACGAGTTTCGTTGAATTTCTAAGCGCTAAATCAATATCGATGAGTTCGCATACTAGTATGACAAAAAATGAGGGAAGAGATTATTTATCAAGTTACTTGCTTCTATCGGTTAGTGGGGAATTACTTAGTGCTGGTGATAATGAAATTAATTTAGATATCTTAATTTCAAAATTTGGGTCGATACAAACATTTAGCAGTCCATCATTTGTTAATATAGAGGCTCAAGGAAGGGGTGAAACTTTAGAGATGGGGGTGGAAGAGAAAAATGTTGATATAACTGGAGACGATATTGTCAATAATAATAGACTAAATGAGCTTTAAGTTAACTGGGTTGGGAAAAATAAAGCCAAAGAAAATAAAGTATCATTTTTACTAGTTGGTAAAGTCTGGTCTAGGATACATAAAACTTTAAATAGCAGCTCTTAAATAGCTAATACAATGAAGGTGT
>NZ_PNDU01000700.1:0-376 GCF_005886635.1 Pseudoalteromonas sp. S558
TCACGAATACAGGCCAAAGCTTGTGCAGCAAAAGCTTCATTTAACTCGATTACTGACATGTCCTCAAGGGTTAGGCCTGTTCTTGCCAATAGCTTATTAACTGCGTCGACAGGACCAATACCCATATAAGTTGGTTCAACTCCCGCTGTTGCCATTCCAACAATACGTGCAATTGGTACCAAGTTGTTTTTTAAAGCTGCACTTTCACTTGCAATAATCATTGCAGCAGCTCCATCATTTAACCCAGAAGCATTGCCTGCTGTTACAGAGCCGCCATCACGAAAAGGTGCTTTTAATTTTTTTAACTTTTCAATATCTGTATATGGACGTAGATGCTCATCATCATTAATTTGAGTCACTTCTCCGTGGTTGCTTT
>NZ_PNDU01000701.1:0-290 GCF_005886635.1 Pseudoalteromonas sp. S558
AGTTTCTTTGGAGCATTGTTTTATCTGTTCATGAAATTTACAAAGATTTATTTACGTGGATTTTTGAGCAGATACTAGACCTTTCACATTTAGCTTTAACTGGTATGGACTCATATTTTGATACCTTAGATATAACTTCTTATCTATCAGGTATACCCACTGGCTTACAGTGGATTATGTCATCTAATGGCGTTCCACAAGCGCTTACAATGATGATGACCGCTGTAACTATTCGCATATTACTTCAACTTATACCATTTACTAGACTAGGGAGCTAATCATGATAAACG
>NZ_PNDU01000702.1:0-373 GCF_005886635.1 Pseudoalteromonas sp. S558
AAGTGCTTTATACCTTGTCATTTTGGCTCCTATTTAATAATTTGTATTGCTACAAATGACAACGCTGTCACTTTGTAGTAAAAAAACTTAAATCGAAAGTAATTTAGATAAGTGGAGTTGTTGAATTAAAAAAGACGCAGAATAAATAATGAAACGGCGGATTTAAATCAGAATTTGTTACTTTAGGAGCGGTTTATTGATGTCCTTTATAGTGCTTGCTCTAACTGTGGTAAAACATCAAATAAGTCAGCAACTAAAACGTAATCAGCTACTTGGAATATTGGTGCATCAGGGTCGTTATTAATGGCAACATATAAATTTTGAATATTTCAAACATGAAAGATAATTAATGTAAACACTTATAGAATCAATT
>NZ_PNDU01000071.1:0-26295 GCF_005886635.1 Pseudoalteromonas sp. S558
TTCGTAATCAATATCAATAATGCTGGCATCAACAACGGTAATACCGTAAGCGCCCAAAATAGGGGCATTGCGCAGTGTGTTACCTTCATCGTCCATTTTAATATTAATAGTGACACGTTGTTGCTTACTTAAATTACCCAAATCATCAGATTTATCACGCTCACCCGTACTAATAATTTGTTCGGTAACAAAAATACCGTTAGTTAATTGATCAGCAAAATCTTGGCTTAATTGACCATTACCACCAGAGTAGTGTTGCTCTACCGACATCATACGCGCCGATGCTTTTACGTTTTCTGTAGTTGCACGCATTAATAAGTTAGAGATTAACGTTTCTTGTGAACCAAATTCTTCATGGATTTTAAGTAAACCACGCAAAGCACCTGATTCAGCTGCAGGCACATTACCTGGTAATCTAAAACGCGATACACCGCGTGCTCCACCTGTTGTGGTATCTAAAAACCGAATAGGAATGAGCGGGACAATTGCACTTGCTGTTGCATTTGCGTCACCGGTAAAGTTAATCGAAATCACTTTTTTATAGGCCGATGTAGTACCAAACGCTTTTAAATAAGGGCCAGCCTGATTTATTACTGTTAAATTGCCGGTAAAAGCCGACTGATGAACTAAGCGTTCATCGGCTTCATTCCATGAAATAACTTGCGATGTAAGTGTTGCGATTACCGCTAACACAATAACAATTGATGATACTAAAATTACATTTCGACGACCAAATCGACTCATAAATGAATCACTTTTTACTGCTGGAACCGCTTTTTTCTCGCTATCCATTTTTATTACTCTCCATGTTTAATTTCTTTTTAACAAAGTAAATGATTTCCTGCTCACTCAAGTGCGCGCAAAAACTGCCTGAACGATGTAGTTCAACAAATGTTGCGAGGATTTCTTCTTTACTTTTAATGGTTTTATCTTGGTTCTCTTGCGTTTGATTTTTTTCTGTTAGCTGAGTGATTAGCTCATCCACTATCGTATCTTTATCAAACAGTACATTGTATTCTTTTGATTTTCTTACTCGGCTTTTACATGTATTGCTGTAGATTACATAAAGCGCCGCGCACAAAATAATAACAAGTGTACTCAAGCCAATAATATAAAAAATCATAAGATCTACTTAAATTGGTTGAAATATTTAGCTATCCATAACATGTGTAAACATACACAAGTGTTAAGCCAATAATTTTACAGTAAAGTTAAGTAAAAAGCAGATTAAAGAGCGTTTAATATATAAAGTAGAGTTTAGGGCTTAATTTAAAGCCGAAATAAACGGATGTTCTTGGTTATATTAAACGACTTACCTTTCTTGATGCGCACCTCAAATTTAATAGCACTATTTTCATAAATGTATGGCTTGTGCTTTGATTAAATGTCTACTGAGCATATTTTGAATAAGTGATAATCTTTATCTAACTATTTAAACAAAAAATAAAAACATTTGTTTAAAACGCTATTTTAATAAGCCACTTTCAGTAATCCGTGCGCAATAGCACTTGGAAGCCAAAACATCAAACGCGCCAATAAGTCGCCTTTGTCTAAGCCACTTACTCTTGAAGTAATATCAATACAGTTTGATAAAAGCGGCTCTTGCTGACACACCTTTAAAAACTCAAACTGCCAAGATTCGAGCGCTAATGAACTTAACGTGTAATTAATCCGGGAAAAAGCAATAAAACTTAGCTCAGCCATAGGCATAGCGTATTCATCGTTTGATTCTAGTTTTTGCATCAGTGGTAAAAGTGGGTACGCTAACTTAACTAACCGTAAACATGATGGTGTGCGTACAGTAAACGATTGCTGTAATAGTGAAAAAAAATCTAATGTTACGTCTTCTTCTTGCTCCACTTCAAATCCCTTGGCTAAAGAGACTTCTGCTTTCGCTCTTTCAATACGAGCAATTTCTGCAGGTAAAGAATAAAACGCCTCCTCCTCAATACTGCAAAATCCGCCTGGCCGTGTTTTTTCAAGGAACAGAGCAAAACCACCGCCTAAATCATACAAACTCGAATTTTTAGAAGGGAGCGTAACAATGTAAGCTTTTGCAAAATCTGCAAAAACAGTTTCTCCCATAAACTTCTCAAGAAGTGGGTATTCGGCTTTAAGGCATTCTACTAAACGCATAACGTAACCAGCTGCGTATATATTTAATCGCCGGTAAAAAGTCGATTTTTCGTTATTTTGATTCAACAAATTCAATGGTAAATTAGCTTGTTGTGAAGCCTTCATAACTTTCTGTTTAAGGTTTCCACGAACAACTAACATCGTCATCATCCATTGTTGTGTTTGTTTTAATGTTACTTCATTCATATTAATGGCTTAAACTCTGTATCGTTAACGAACAATAGGTGTTGAGAGCACCATTGTGTTGTCTGTTGCACTATAAAGCTCCCCGTTACTCGGTATAACACCCGCCAATACCGAACGAGCTTTGTTCAGCTCCGTTATCAATGTTGGAAAATCAGGTATATTTGCATCCCACTCGAGTAATGTAGCTACATTATTACCAGCAAGAGACTGGGCAAGCTGATATAGATGCCATACTTTTTCAGGAACGGGGCTGTCGTGTGTATCAATAAGACAATCCCCCATTAATGTAGGCCCAGCAAGGTGCATTTGCACTATATGCTTGTGAGGAAGGTTTTTAATAAATGTTTCGGGATCATAACCATGATTATAAGATGACACGTACACATTATTCACATCCAACAATAAACCACAGCCAGTTTGACTTACGAGCGCTGATAAAAAATCCCACTCAGTGAAAGTGTTTTGTTCAAACTCTAAGTAACTAGAAGGGTTTTCGAGTATTAACGGGCGTTGCAAAAAATCTTGAACGTAATGTATTCTCGACACAACATGTTGCAAACTTTCTGCAGTTAACGGCATTGGCAAAAGGTCATGGCTATTAACACCCATTGCCCCTGTCCAGCAAAGATGATCGGAAACCCATTCTGGCTCTATTTCATGAGCAAGTATTTTTAGTTTTTCAAGGTATGACAAATTTAAAGGATCTGTACTGCCAATATTCATTGACACGCCATGCATGACTATCGGCTTTTTAGCGCGTATTTTTTCTAATACATGGCGAGCATAGCCATAGTTATCTATAAAGTTTTCACTAATGACTTCAAACCAATCAAGTGCCCAGTCATCTTCATTCATAAGATAAGGAAAGTGCTGTGTCCTTAATCCAACTCCAAACCCCAACGGCTCTAAATTAAACATATTTTTCGCCAAAATATTCGATCCTTATAAAAGTAGTAATACCAATGTGCTTAAATATAAGGTCTATTTAACAATAAGAAAGTTGCACTATAACAAGACAAAATTTTATATCTATTTGTTCTAAATAAAAATTTTAACGGCCTTATGGAGTGATTTAATTCGTTAAATTGTTTAAATACTTATGCAGATTGGTATAAGGCCCCATAAAGGAGCCTACGGTTTATAACTGTATAATAGTGTACTTAAGTGATTGCACTAATTTTGTTATTGCAAAAATGGCTTAAGTTGAAGGCGGTAATACCAAACGAATATCAGATGGTGTCGGCGGTGAAGGAATATGAATAGATTTATTATGGCCACTGCCCTGCGCTTTCACTAAACCTTTTGCTGCACAGTAGCTACGCCACGCAACGTCGTAAACGGCTTCACCAGGTTGATAAGGCATAGAGTTTTTTTCAGCAACTGCAGGAGGTAACATATCTCTGGCAACTAATTCCGGCCATTTGATTTTTTCTGCATGAAATTTTGGTGCATCACCAAATTTATACAGTTGCATTTCGTAATTTTCGTCACTTTGCGTAGGGTAAAGTTGTGATGCTGAAATCGGCACTGCACAGCCCCCAAAACTACCGCATAAATTATCGGCTGGTGCACTTTTAAGCCCCGCTGCTGCAGAACTACTGCAATTACCACCACCCGTCGCGCTTTGTACAAAACCACAACCACCTTGTGTTTTACAGTCATTCGATCCTTTACAACTATGGTATGCCAATTCACTAGCACACGCATTCTTATCATCACCACTACTTTCATCTATCGCCATGCCTTGACACGCATGATATAACTGATGTTTTTGTTGATTTTCAATGCCTGTAACTAGATCAGGACAACGGCCCGTAACAGCCCAGCAAATCGAAACACGGTCTCCTGAACCACCCATCGCAGGCGATGGGAATTGTGACTTAGGATCAGCCCAGTATTTGTTCAGTGATGTTGTAATACCTTTAATGGTACCCACAGCAGAAGAGCTAAAAATAGTAAACGTATTATCTATTTCTGACGCTGATCCTAATCGATTTAAGGCTTCTGCAATATCAGTAGTTTTAGGTAAATTAGGCGCTCCGTCACTACCAAGCATGGAAGCTTTCCAAGGCTTGTTTAAGTTATTTTTATGCCATACATCCCAAGTAATATAATCATCTTTAGCAATCAAGCTTTTAACCTCGTCGAATAGTTCAAAATGGTCTTTACCACCATTGTCAAAGCGTGCTTGAGCCGAACCTGATGCAGCCGTTGTAGGGTTTCCTTGGTCATCATAGCCTGGGTAATCTTTAATTAAGCCCTCTTTACTCGGCTGAAACTTAGATTGCACGGTACCAAGCATACCCGCTTTTTTTATTTGAGCTTTTTGAAACGAAACCGCCCAAGGCTCAGTTACCCAACGCTCTATAATCGTTTTAACCACATCATCACCTTCACCTTGGTCGGTAATCGCATTAATGTTATTAATGAGCTGTAGTTTTACGTTATTCAAATCTTTAGTTGCACTTTCTATCTCAGTTTGAATACCTGGATACTGCTTAGCTTCTCTAGGTGGGGCATTATTAAATTGATCTCGCTGTAAAGGTGAAATTAAATGCGATAATAAATGGCTCCCATCAGAATACGTTATTTCTAAATAATCCCAATAACACAAATACATATGGCCAATAGAGCCAAATAATGGTAAATCAGTTTCTCCCATACTCGGTGTAAACCAATTAAATGGCGCAGCTTCAAAATACTTAGTTCCCACATCACCGTTTTTTCGCTTTACTGAGGGATTAGATAACATCTCACGACCACGCTCTGCTTTTTCTTCAATCGCTAGAAAAAGATCGACCTGCGCCTCGTTCATTGCTCTGAGTTCTACAGTTAACTTACTTAAATCAGGGTCTTTGCCTTTCCAATCTGTAAAATCTAGAATATGCGGTATTTGTGTTGAACTGGGTTTATAACAATGCCAACCATAATCGTCGCTTTGCAGTGCTTTACTTGTAAAAATAGGCGTGACACCTATCGTGCTAGCCATATTAGAAGCTAACTGTAAATGCAACATCTCTTCAATAAAAACGCTATATACCTTATTAAATACATTTTCATTGGTTGTAAGTGGTTTTTTTTCAGTTGCTGGCGTTGCACCAGAGCCAGGCCACCAGCGCCCAGTGTAGAGTTTACTTCCGGCACTGTTAATTTGATGCATTCCCTGTATCGAATAAAGCGATACCATATAAAGCGGAATAGTGAATAGCTCAACATTTACAGTCGCCTGAGCAATTGCTTTTACGCAGGCTAAATCGGCTTCGAGGTAACTAATGTCACGGTTTTTAAGTTTGAGTGTAGCTTCTTGCTGCATTGTAGTTTTCTCCTAGGTATTAATACCTCAAACATTCTAAAACTTAAACTATGTGGTTATAAAATGTCATGGCAAGGCATATTAATTAAAGATAACGGTAAGGTAGTTAAATACAAAAAACACATAAAAACTTAAACACGGATCATCTAAGTATTTTTAAATATGTTCCTTCTAAAATACTTTAGCGTACGGGAGGAAGTCTTACTATTACATCAATATTACAAGCGTTACAGCTGAGGATTAAATTGCGTAAAAATTTGATTTATAAGTGCTTTTATTTAAAAAACCACGGTAGGTATTAACCTAACGTGGTTTTTAATGTTGAACACTTCGTTGTTTTATTCAAAGCGCTGAAAATAGCCGCTTGAGATAAATTTATTATCCAGAGTTCAGGTTAATTAGCATAAATAATTAGCATTCATACTTTAAGGGAAAACTAATTACATGCAGTCCAATCAGCGCCATTATCACTACATTCATGCAACATTGTTCCATCTTCTCTGCGAGTATCTCTAACCCATTGCCCTTCAATTGTCTTTGAAATTCGTACGTTATCTGTAGTTTTGTATTTACGCCAAAAGCTAGCATCAATAGATGTTTCGTCATCAAACTTATAAGGCATAGCAGCGAGTACGGTAACTAAATCTTGAGTGTCTAAATCAGCAGCTTTGTCTTTAACATTTACCCAATTAGATAATGTTTGAAAATCGGCATTTTCCTCTCTAAAGGCAAAGTCAGTTTGGTAAAACGCTCCCGACTCAGTATAGCTAATGCTAAAACCTCGCTCGAACGGTGTATCTACATTAGAACTAACGCATTCATCAGCTGTTGGAAAGTTAACCGATGGGCTTGTATTATCAACGCTATAAAGCACATTACTGTTCTCAAAACTAACTTTCTCTATGCTAGAGCATCGGTAAGTACGATCGGCGTTAATGTATACATCGTCTCTAACTCTTAATTTTCCATTTAACGACTCTTCACCCCAAGGCGTATCTATTGATTGAAGTTGAGTTAAAATAAAATCAATTTTATCGAGTTCGTCTGTATTTTGAAGCTTTACTTGCTCATAAAAAAACTCAGCGCCTGCAAAAATAACTTTATCGCGGTACCATGCATTTTCAAACCCATACTCATCATCTTTTGCTGTGTCTTGGTAAATCACTGCTCTTACTTCTTCTGCCTCAGGAAACTGAGCATCTAGTTCCTGCTTATATTTATAGGCCGCTTTTAATCCCTTAACAATTGCTTGTGCTCTGTCGTAAGCGTCGCTATCGTTATTAGCGATAAAATCTGAGTAAATTTGCTCTGTCGACAAATTATAATGCGCAACCAAGTTTTGCATAACATTTGTTATTTCGCTTTGAAGATTTGCAAGTAGCTCAATATTCTCTTTAAGTGCATCACAACTTAAATTATTGTTGCCACTTTTTTGTAATTGAAGGCTCAACTGCTCCCAAATAACGGTTGTTAACGGTGATATATTGCGAATATCTTCATCAGTCAAAGCCTCAATTGAGGGCGGAAATGACATTTGGTACGCTTCGGTGACTTCACCTAAATCCTCATCCATAGCACCCACAGGCACATCAACATACATCGTTGAATATGGCACACACAACGCCTGCTCTTGTGTAAAGTTAAAACTGTAATCGCCTGATTCGGTAGATACAACTGATGGCTCACTCTCCTCATTAAGGCTACCATCCCCATTAATATCTAGCCAAACGGTTGCACCCGACACATATCCATCAATCACCTTACCAGTGAGTGCAATGGTCGTTTTTTTAACTGGATCAGGCTTAGCAGCAACCGGCTTAGGTTTTACTGCTGCCGCCTTTTCTACTGTTGCACTGCTTCCACCGCCGCCACAACCACCTAGTGCAAATGCCATAACCAATGAGATAGCAAGCTTACTTTTTTTAACCAACATATAAGTACTTCCATTTTTGTATTGTAGGATTTCCAATCTGTCTAATACCAATTCGCTTAATTAAGTGATCTATTTTGAGGTAGTAAAAACTTGCCGATAGCAAGGCAAAAATTTCGTTACTTAGTTGTTCTAAATGAGAGATTTTTAACGAAGCTAGCGCCAGGTTTGGCCCCTCAAAATAATTAAGTATTATTGCGGATCGGTATAAATATCAAAGCAATTAAGTTTAATGAAATAATCAATAGCTAAGCAGTTTTTTATATCTAATTGTTGTAAAATTTTTATTAACGATTAATTACTTATGCAATAGCCACTTTTATTATTTTAGGGAGTGACACACGACCACACAGTTAATACCTTTACTATGTTCATGACCATACTTACCGTCAGCGAATTCGTACCACATTATGATACAAAGTGTTAATTAAACAACCTAAATTGTTAATTTAATATTCATTTTTAGATTTTAGATTTTAGCTCTAAATCATAAATGATTTAAAAACGTTAAATACAAAAAAGCCGATGTTGGGGGTTAACCCAACATCGGCTTTTTTGTATTATTTTATAAAGTGCTTTAGTTGAGCGCCTTATAAAACGTCATGTAATAATTTTATAACGACAATTCTTCTTTAGCGCGAGTTAAATTGTGCGATACCATAGTGCTGCTAGACATTTTTGCAGCTTCATATAAATCAGCAAGGCCACCTGTGTCATTATTCGCTTTTAAACGTGCAACACCACGGTTGCTTAATGCGAATGACGTAAGCTGGCGTACTTTAAATTTAGGGCCATCAGCGTCTTTTAAAAGCGCAATTGCTTGTGTACAAATTTGTTCAGCTTCTGCATAATTTTTCGACTTAACATTCAGTGCACAGCTGTTAAATGATTGCTCAAGTGGCTGTGGCGCTGTCGCAGTTTCAATAACCATTAATTTGTAATCACTTGCATCAGCTACTGCAGCAGCTGAACATGTAAGTAGTGAGCTAAGAGCGATAGTTTTGATAAGTATTTTCATGGTCGTAGTCCTGTTATGCCAATTGTTTAAATTAGTGAGCTTTTTTAGCGTCAAGAAAATAGCTTAATAACAAGGCAAAAATTATGAAATATAGTCGTTCTATATAAGTAATTTTTAACGCAGTTAGTGAGTTATTTAATTCGCTAAAATGATCATGTTTTAATAAAATTGGTATTAGTTAGCCGTGCTTGTTGCCGACAACTGAACTTTAGAGAATTAACACCAAACCGACAAACGATTAAAACAAACCTAATGAGTGAATAAATCTAACCTATAGACTTTAGTCTAATGCCAAACTACTAATTTACGGCAATTGGTATTTATACAATCAGCAACCAAACCAACACCTTATTTAGTACGTTCAAGCAACTTAACTACTTGGGCTACAACCATTTCTGGCTCGTCATTATGCGGGTAGTGATAGCTTTTATTTGTTATTACTATTTCACCTTGAGGAAATGCATTAGCCCACTTTGAATGTAAGTCGCCCCACATTTCACGCGCTTTGTCGGTAAAAAATAATACAGATGGCTTTTTATACTTTTTAACTGAGGCAATTACTGTCACGGGTATATCAGCAATTTGTGGATAATCAGGTAGCGGGCGTTTTGCCCAAAAATCTAAATACTGATTCGACATTCCATTTTTCATATCATCAAGCTTTATAGCAGCAATTTCTTTTTCAGCGCGTGGCAAGTCAATCGCGCGCATAATATCTACATCGTGCTCTGATGCAGGCTCAATTAACATCAACGCTTTAATCTGATTAGGGTATGTCGCAGCAAATACACGCGCAATATAAGCACTATAAGAGTGCGCAACATACACAACTGACTCTTCTATTTTCAGTGTTTTGAGTAATAACACAGCCTCAGCAGCATATTCTTCTGAGCTATAGTTTTTCTTTATTTGTGCAGAGCCGCCATTACCAATACGAGAATACCGTATAACTCTAGCGTGTTGAATCAGTGATTCAAAAACCGGTTCCCAATCACTTAAACCAGCAGAGCCGCCCGCTTCAAGTAAAATAGTATGTTTACCTTTCCCAGCTAGCTCGTATTCAACGTCAAAGCCATTTACTTGAACTTTATCCAGCTCAGCTAAAGCGCTAGTAGATATAAGGAATGAGCAAAGGAATGTTATTTTTATTACTAATTTCATTGTTTTTATATAAATCATAATTTATCCAGATGAAAGCTATATTGTATACTTATTCAAAATCACCACGTTTTAATTGGTATATTCATTTAGATTCTCTATTATCGTTTAACTTTTATTAAAAAATCAAAAATACTAAAGTAATTAACAAAGCACTCAGCTTGCACAATATTTTAATATTTAGAGAATCTATTTGTATAAACCTACACAGTGCATTGTCTGCTCAATCTCCTTTGAATATACCAATTTTTAGTTTATCCTCTTGGATAGACACCAGATAGTGCCTCTTGTAACGCTTGAAATTTAATTGGCTTTGTTAATACTTTATTCATACCTACTTTAAAACAAGACGCTTTATTATCTTTCTCTGCATTTGCTGTTAAGGCATAAATTGGTATGTCGCTAATCAATTCATCTCGAATATATTCTGCAGCAGATAAACCATCCATGATAGGCATCATTATATCCATTAACACAAGGTCAAACTTTTTACGTTTGAATAACTCAATTGCTTCGCGTCCCTCATTAGCAAGCGTTACTTTATGGTTTAGTTTTTCTAAATAGGCTTTAATTAGTACTTGATTAGTTTTATTGTCTTCGGCAACTAAAATCGATAACGACGCTTGTTTTTGTATTACGCTATGTGTGTTTTCGCTGTCTTTAGCCTCTTTAAACGGGATGCTAATAGTAAATTTACTTCCCAGCCCAAGTTGAGTCTCAAGGGTTATTTCACCGCCCATCAGTTCAAGTAAGTTTTTTGAAATACTTAAGCCTAAGCCCACACCTTCGCTCTTTCGGTTAATACTGTCGTTTACTTGACTAAAGGGTTGAAATATTAGTTCTAGATTTTTTTTTGCAATACCAATACCTGAATCTTTAACTTCAAAAATTAGTTGCTCATTAAAAAGGTTAACATTCAAAGTAATCTGACCATGCTTAGTAAACTTAAATGCATTGCCAATCACGTTAAAAAGTATTTGCCCTAACCTGTATTCATCACCCACAACATATTTAGGGATATTCTCATCAATATTAGTTGTAAAAAGAATATCATCCGACTTTTCAATAATATTAAGCTGACCTACTATATTTTCACTTAAGAGCTTAATATTAAATGGTTTACTAATAAATGACACGGTGCCAGATTCTATCTTAGAAAAATCGAGCACATCAGTAATTAAACCATAGAGTATTTCGGTACTTGAGTTTGCATAGTTAACTAGCTGTTGTTGCTCTGGAGTGAGCTTAGTGTCAAGTAGTAGCTCTATCATGCCCATTACAGCGTGAATAGGTGTTCTTATCTCATGGGACATCACACTCAAAAATTTTGATTTAGTTTTACTCGCGTCTTCAGCTTTTAATTTTTCAGCTTGAAGGGCCGCTTCTCTCTCCTTCGACACTGTTATGTTTTTAGCAAGTCCCAAATAACCTGCAAAATATCCTTGTTCATCAAATTGAGGTTTCCCACTAAAAGATACCCAAAAGTCTTGGACTGAGGTCACCTCAAATTCAAAATTATAAAAATCCTCTTGGTTTTCGATTATTTGATTGAAATCACACCATTTATCAACATTAAGTTGTTCACTTTTAGTAATCAAACTCTCGATGCTGTTACCAACAAACTTTTCAGTATAAATATTACCAACTGTTTCAATATTATTAACGCTTTTAAACAACATTGAAGAGTCTGAACGCCAAAACCACTCGGTCCCTAGCTCTTTAAAAAGGGTCGATAACGTAGTGAACTTATTGATCATTGACAGTGATTTAAGTGTTTGTTTTTGTAATTTTACTTGATTAATAAACGTAAAATAGACTTGCTGTAGTAGTATTTTCATTGTGGCGGTATTTAAAATATTATGACAATTTGAAATGCCCACATTAGTGAATATAAATAAGCCCTGCCCTCCTACAGAATCAATACTTATTACCAGCGAATTTTTAAGGCTCACCTTATCAATACAGTTTAAAAGCGCGAATTCTAGTTCTTGAAGAGGACATTTAGAAAGAACACACCCTTTTTCGAGTGCTTCTGAAAATAACTGGCATTCAGGCCATGACTCAGCATGAAATACAGCATTTGTCGCTGCAATTGTCTCGTAGTAACGATCTTTGTATCTATTTAAAACAATACTGTCTTCAAATTCCAGCTTGTCTTGTAATAAAGAGGCCAATAGTTGGAATACATCACTCTCGTCTTCACAATGTGCTAAATCCATTAAGTACGTTTGTAACTCAGACATAGAGAGCTGCTCGGTATATACCATAACTATTTTCCTCATCAAAATGCATCGCGTTTTGCAAAAAGCGAGCTTAATATTTCTGTACTTGATTTAATATAGGATAAAAATCACTATAAATCATTACGTTAATCAACTTATCTTTTTGGAATGTTTCATGCTTACTAAAAGGCAGACTAAATAAAACACAAAGGCATAATAATGAAAATAGTGTGCATAGGTGGTGGCCATGGATTAGCGCAAGTTTTAAGCGCTATTAAACCAATGTGTAGTAGTTTAACTGCAATCGTTGCAACAACAGATAATGGTGGAAGTACAGGAAAGATAAGGGCGTCTCAAGACTGTATCGCGCTTGGTGATATTAGACGATGTTGCTTACAACTTGCAGGAGAAGATTCTGCGCTTAACTCAATTTACGAGCATCGTTTCACTCAAGGCCCATTAGATGGACATTGCTTAGGCAATTTAACCCTACTTGGCTTAACAGAGATCACAAAGTCACCCACACAGGCTATTGCTTACTTTAATGCGATGTTAGGTAATTCTGAAACCATTTTGCCAATGACCGAAGTCCCCACCGATCTCGTTGCTAAGCTTAATAATAGCAAAGAAGTGTTTGGAGAATGTGCAATAGATGCACTCAATACTTTACCTAAAGAAGTCTATTTATCTAAAAATGTGCCTGCAGCGCCTGGATGCGTTGATGCTATTTTAGCGGCAGATTTAATAATAATTGGTCCTGGCAGTATTATTACAAGCGTTATGCCCGCTTTTTTAGTAAACGAAATATTAGTCGCTATTGAACAAACATCCGCTTGTCGTATTTTTATCGAAAATACACAAACAGAAAATAGCGTCATGAAACATACACGCACAGCAGGAATAGACTGGTTACAAGCACAGCTAGGGGTAAAAATTTACGATTTAAGCATCCCCCCTAGCGCAATTGAGGAAATTTTACATGACGGTAAACAGATAATGCAATCCAAAGAACATTTGCATGATATTAATGAGCTGGAAAATGTTTTTTCGGCATTACTTAAAATGCCAATTCAGCTTAATACTCAAATTTGAATGTTTTCAGTAATAGTTGCTAGTTTTTTGAAGGTAACTTTACTTTGCTCATCGGCTGTTTTTAATAAGGTGTTTAAATCTTTTTGAGAATGTTCTACCTTAACTAGCGCTTCAATCTGTTTACAGGTATCACCTAAATCTGATGCACCGAAACTGTAACAGCTGCTTTTAAGACTATGAGCACTCATTTCTATTTCACTAAGCTCATTTTTGCTAGTTAGGATAGCCACTGTTTTTTTTGATTCGTTGACAAACGTTTTTAATAGCTCAACGGCCAATTCGTTACCAACATCCTTTTTTAGCTGTTCGATTATTGCTTTATCAATCATATCTTTCTTTTGGAGTTAATTATGAATTATAACGTTGTTTTACTTGTTGACTCTTCTATGATTGGCGGTATTGAAACCCATCTAGTTGAATTGTCAAAATTACTAAGCAGAAACCACATCGAGTGTTCTATTTTGTTTTATAAACATCACTGTAATCAAGGCTTTTACGATATGCTAGACAAAGAAAACATATCGTATGATTTTTTGCAAGGAAATATTAACAGCCTGCTCAAAAAATTATCCAGTTTTAACAACCAAACCGTTATTCATACCCACGGCTATAAAGCAGGAATATTGGGCCGTATAGCCTGCAAAGTTACAAATAAACGCTGCATTAGCACATTTCATGCTGGTGAGGCCGGCACTGGTAAAGTAAAACTTTATAATAAATTAGACCGATGGCTTTGTGCTCTTTCTACAAACTTTGCGGTCTCAAATAAAATAAAAGATACACTTCGAAACGCACACCTAATGGAAAATTTTATTTCTTTACAGCACACTAAATACATTCCCCCTAATAACTTAAATAAACCAATGAGGATTGGCTTTGTTGGTCGGCTATCATTTGAAAAAGGCCCTGATATATTCTTTCAATTAGCGAAAAACATGCAGCAAAATAAAAGCGTTGAATTTCATGTATTTGGACAAGGTCCTCTGCAAAGTGACATACCCGTTTTAAACAATCTTCATTATCATGGACTCACTGATCGTGGCGCTATCTGGGAGAAAATAGATGTGTTGCTTATTTGCTCTAGAGAAGAAGGTTTACCCATGACATTACTTGAGGCTATGTCCCAGAGAAAATTTATTATAAGTAGCTCTGTCGGTGCTATACCAAGTATCATCGAGGACAGTAAAACGGGCTTTTTAATGCCAGTAGGAGATGCTAATAACTGCCAAAAACGCATCGAACAATTGCTACTTTTACCTAACGTTCAAAAATTAAAGATGCTAGATAATGCTTATAACATGCTCGATGAACGATTTTCTGGAAAGAAACAATTTTTATTACTTCAACAAGCCTATACAGGTCAAGATGTTACTGAATTTCTTCCCAACTTTTAATTTTTCGATAAAGTGTGGAGGGGCTAACATCGAGTAATGATGCAGCTTTTGGTATATTTGATGAACATATTTTTATAACATGCTCGATGTATTCTTTTTCAGCAAGCCACAATGCTTTTATATTATTTTGTGTATTAGGCAAATCAAAGGTCGTATCCGTCATTAGCTGCGCAGTTGAATTAATCGTTTCTCGCTCTGGCGTTTTTTTTGTGTTTTCTGGTAATGCAGGGATCATATCAATATCTATGTATTGCTCAGGATTGAGCACTAATACATTACGTATCACATTTTCCAATTGCCTTACATTACCAGGCCAACTGTATTGTATTAATAGCTGTTTTACATCCTCTGATATTTCTTTGTATGGATGGCTTTCATCTTTTGCTATTTTAACAAATAAAGCCTCGGCTATTTCTATTATATCTTGGCCACGTTCTCTTAGTGGCGGTAATTCAATAGGTATAACATGTAATCTGTAGTATAGATCTTCTCTAAATCGACCGTTTTCTACTTCAACAAGCGGATCTCTATTGGTTGCACAAACAAACCGGACATCCACTTTGACTACTTTTTCGCTGCCAACTTGCTGATAACTCCCTGTCTGTATAAAGCGAAGCAGTTTACTTTGTAAATTTATATCCATTTCACAAAGTTCGTCTAAAAATAATGTACCGCCATTAGCCTGCCCCGCAGCCCCTACCCGATTAGCAATTGCTCCCGTGAAAGCACCTTTTAAATGTCCAAAAATTTCACTCTCAATTAAATCTTTAGGAATAGCGGCACAGTTTAGAGCTACAAAAGGTTGATTAGCGCGGTTAGATGCTTGGTGAACAGCACGAGCACATAGCTCTTTGCCTGTGCCGCTTTCACCTGTAATAAATACTGTCGCTTTACTCACAGAAGCAGAACTTATGATCTGATAAACAGATTGCATTTGCTTTGAACTACCAATCAAATCAAAATATTTACCGTTTTCGTATTTGTTTTTATATTGAGTAACCGTTTGCTTAAGGTTTTTAATCTTAAGTGCATTATTAACGGTAATTCTAAAACGATCGGCTTCAATTGGTTTTTCTAAAAAGTCGCTTGCCCCTAATTTTATTGCTTGGATCGCCATTTCTTTAGTAGCATGACCAGTTAAAACAACAACTTGAGGACAGTTGTCGGGTTCTAACGTAGCTAAAATATCAAGCCCATTCATGTCAGGTAACATAACATCGAGCACAATTAAATCGGGGTGTACTTTATTAATAATATCTATAGCCGTAGCACCATCGCTTGCCACAAGTGTATTTACACCCGTTGGTAATAGGTAAGATTGATAAAGCATTGCAAGAGATTGAGTATCTTCAACAATTAAAACAGTTGGTGGCATTGTTCATTCCCTGTTAGCAAGTCGACAATGTTTAGAACATAAATTTATATTACTAATGATTTAACTATAGAATGTTAATTAAAGCAAATTCAATTAATTACAATCAGTGACGCATCGTCAATTTCTTTTGAAAGCGTCACTTGTGAGTTTTGCCATAATGTATGAGCAAACTCATCTTTGGACTGATACTCATTCGGTATTATTTTATTCAACTCACTTATCTCATCTTTATCGGTAAAGCGATTTTCAGTCCAACCATCGGTATAAAGTAAAATATGCTCTACATCATCCAGTGCCGTTTCGTAAAGGGTATAGTTATGATCTTTAGCAAGGCCTAATAATGGCCCTGTTCCTGTGAGTTGGCAGAGCACTCCTGTTTTACGTACAACAACAGGGGGCGGATGTCCCGCATTTAACCAATACATTTTATTATTATTTATAAAACAAATTGCGAGTGTCACTAAACTAGATTTGCAAAGCTGTTGTTTATAGAGCGCGTTATTGAGTGCTGCTAGCATATTTTGATAAGGGAGCCCTGTGGCTAAAAAGCCACTTATAAATCCTTTAATAGCAAAACTTTCTTTGAGTGCCTGCAGCCCATGCCCCATCATATCACCGAGTACAAATGCACTGCATTCATCGTTAATAGGCATAAAGAAGTCACCTCCATTGCCTAAACTAATAGAGCCAAAAATATGAGCGGTTTTATTGTTTTGTAGATGGATTTTAGATGGCGTTGACTCAAACGTTGTTTGATAAGACAAATAGGCAAAACGATGCGTTACACGTTCAATACTCTGCAGTAGTTTATTTTTTTTAACCGGTTTAATTAGGTAGTCATCAACACCTAATCGGTTGATTTTATGAATAACCTCTTCGCTATCATCACCAGTTAGCATCACCACAGAGAGCTGCGACTTTAAATTAGATTTATTGAGTTTTTCTAAAAGAGGCTCACACGTGCCATTTTTTAATTTATGATCGAGTAATAAAATTCTCGCATCGGCAGTTAAAATAGCTTGCCATCCGGCTTCGATACTTTCACAAGCAATTACTTGAAATTGCTCTTTCAAGTACGCACTCATTAAGGCAAGCTGCGTTACATCATCATCAACATAAATAACCGTAGGGCGTCTGTCTATGTGCTTTAACGGAAAGGAAAAAAAGTTTTTACCTTCTTTGGTTACATAGTCTGCATCTTTAAAATAATGACGAATGAGTTCAACGCCCATGCCGCCCTCTACTAACGCACCTGAGTCTATCTTCCAAGACGAATTATTATTTTTAAAGAGATTATAAGGGGTTAATTCATCTATAAAGGTGAGTCTATAGCTCTCTTTACTAGACTGACTAATACGCAGTAAAATATGATGCTCAGAGCCTTGGTTATGTCTAATTAAATTAGTTAAATACTCTGTTGCCACTAAACCAGCTGCATCGACCTCATCTTTTTTTACATTAAGGGCTCTTAAAACATGTTTGAGCACTAGGCGTATTTCGCTCAATGTTGGCCATAGTAATTCAAAACGTCTTTCAAATAATATATCCATAACGTCCTCAATGATGCCCAAATAGCCATCGTTGTTTAATAATTTTTGCCTTAATACGTGAAGATAACTTAGGCCATTTAACGGCATGCTTTTCTAAAAGTTTGACTATACGCTCACCCAGTGGCGCAAAATTGTGCTGGCTTATTAAAATTTTAATATTGCCATGCCCTGCTTGTTTTAATTCACGAATTCCTTTACACAGGGACTCTTCATCATTAATACCCAGCGCAACTGTAACAAACGTTAATTCGCTACAAATACTTAATGAGTGCAGCGGCACATTATTTCTATTAAGTTTTAATGCGGGTGACATATCAATTAAAATATAGTCATATTCTTGCTTTAACCGGGCTACGGCATCGTTCAATACATGCTTATTTTTTGCGGGCTCGATGGCTGCAAGGTTTTGTATTGCCAATAAACTGATCCCTTCATAATTAGTTACCCCTAGCTGACACGAAATATCATCAAATCGCCATGGATTGCACGCTGTAGGTAGTTTATCGTCTAAACAAAATGTATTGATAGGATTTAAATCGATAATTAGCACAGACTTGTGTTGGCTTTGTAACCGTTTGGCTACGCTTACACAAACACTAGACGACCCCTCCGAGCCAGATAGCGATATAAAAGTAATGCAACGCGCATTGTGATCAATCATGGTATTACATATTACTTCAAGTTCATGATATTGCTTTGGTATTAATTTCATAAGCCCACCACTAATGCTAGTATAGTAATAACATCTAAGAAATTATCTTTAAATTGGCTTAGTAGATCTTGGCCTTTTTCTGGTATATATAGCGTGTCGCCAGCTCTTAATACTGGAATATTTGCTGAATTTGGAGATTTAATAAACGCTTCTAAATCAAATACTCGAGACTGTTCTTTACAACATGAATGGTTAACCACAACTATCTTATCAATTAATGCCGAATTAGAAGGCCCGCCAGCTTCTGCTAGTACATCTAAAATAGACATAGTATCGTCAAAATTATATCTACCAGGTTTTTGCACAGCGCCCATAATACGTACTACTCGCTCTTTAGGTGTGCGCAGCCAGTCTTTATTTTTTTCAGGTACAAAAATGGTATCGCCAGGTAAAACATTAGGGAACAAGGTTTCGTCGCCTGTTTCGAAATACATGGCCAAGTCTAATTTACTCACTTTAGCGCGATTACCATTACGATGAGTTATTCGAATGTTACGAATATCAGCCGCGCCTGTTGGCCCATCTGCTGCGGCTAAAATATCAATAAAATGCATATTTTCGTTAAACGAATAACGCCCTGGAGCACCGACCTGCCCCATGATATAAATAGATTTACTCGATTCTTGACGTATCCACTGAGATTTATTATCCGACGGATCGACGGGTAGTTCTTCGACGATTACCGTATCACCAGCAACTAAATTTGGTAACGCCGTATCTCCATCAGTAATCGTATATTTTTCAAGGTCAAAGCGCTGTGTAACGTCGCCATTGCGCAATATTTTTATATCGTTAATATTGGCACCTTTTGTTGGTCCACCAGCATGAGCAAGTAAGTCAGTAAAGTCCATTTCGTCACTCCACTCATAACGACCAGGAGACTGGATTGCACCTATAATTTTTATAGCGCGTTTAGTGGGGATTTTAAGCCAACTTTTTTCATTGACGTCTGTCTTCTCTGGCACAAAAATAACATCGCCTGGGTTTAAATCTGGAACTTTGGTTGTAACGGTGCCTTCACTGTAACCTTGCAAATCAAATACAATACTTTCGCCTTCTGGAGTTAATATTTTTATATGGCGTGTTTCTGCAAAACGTGTAGGGCCACCCGCATTAGCTAAAATATCTAAAAAATTAGTGCTGTCGGCTGCTTCATACGCGCCTGGTTTTTGAACTTCACCCATAATATATACGGTGCGAGAAGTTGTATTTACATCATCTACCATAATAGGCACATACACGGTAGAGCCTGGTTGCAGTAGCTGCATATTGCTATTTGCTGGTTTATCTAAGTAAGCTTTTAGATCAAAAATAACCGGGGACTTATCTATAATGACTCTAATTTTAGTCACATCAGCATAGCGAGTAACGCCTTCTGCGCGCATAAGTGCATCTAAGATAGTCATTTCTGCTTTGAATGAAAAACTGCCAGGGTTATGCACTTCACCTAAAATGGTGACCGCATTACTGTCGCTGGCATCACCCGTTGCACTGAGCGTTTGTGCATCAAAATCAATTTGAACATTGCCCAGCAAAGGTGATACAGGCACAAACACCGTATCTTTACTTCTCAGTAAAGGTAATAGCCCAATATTACCGGAATCTAAGTACGCTTTATAATCAAATTCAATAACTTCATCACCGCGTCTTATTTGCATTCTGTCTAATTGCGCACCCGGTTTTAAACCGTCCGCCTTAGCAATCACCATTTGAATATTGCCATCATCTGGAATACTAACTTGCGAAGGAGTATTTACGTAACCCAGCACATTAATAAGAATATCTCTGCTGCGTATTTCTATATAAAAATCATCCATCGCAACAAATAGCGCTGCAAGTACTGGCGTCAATTCTAATTCAATTTGCGAAGTGGTTTTGTCAGCCACATTAAATTGGCCTATTTCGGGAAGATTAATTTGGCCTTTTTTATCGACTTCAAAGGCGGTATTAAATTCAGCTTCACCTGGAATATACAAAAACAATTTGTTTCCCACCTGCACTACTGAGTCAGTATCATCATTGGTAGCGTAGGCACTCAATGAAAAAAGTAATAAAGCAACCGTCAATAAATATTTCATAACTTACTCCTGTTTGCTTTTAATAATTTTGGTCCAACTAACAAGCGCTTTCGCTTTGTTGTCTTGCAAATTCTTATTGTTAGCGTCGAGTACGATTGCCTCTACACGTCTATCTGAGTGGTGTACACTGTTGGTTTGAGTCTGCTCACTGTAAGGCTTTAAGCTGCCTTGTGTCAGTGTTGTAATGCTTTGCATAGGGACACCATATACCACCAGCCAATGCTTAACGGTTTCCGCTCTTTTTAAAGCAAGTTCGTAGTTACTATTCATCTCGCCAACAGAATCAGTATGACCCACAAGCAAAATCGAAATACTATTTAATTGCTTTGTTAAATCAGCAGCTTGTGCAAGTCTTACTGCGTATTTAGGAGTAATTTCGAACTCTTTAAAAGCAAATTGATTGTCACTGTTTAGCAAATCAGACACCTGTTTTTTAACACTAAACAAGGTGGGTTTTGACGTTGCTGAAACTGCACAATTAGTGAGTTTTTGCACTGTATCAAAGTGATTTGTTAATTGATTAAGACCATGATAATGAATAAGTAAATCATGCTCTGCATCTTCCCACATGTTCGCCGTAATAAGCCTACGAATACGGTTTTCGTAAATTTGCGCCTTTAAAAGTTGAGCAGGCATGCATGCCTTAATATCTTGTGATTTTAAAAGCTCTAATTTTAAAACTAGATGTTCAAATTCACTTCGTACTACATCTTGCGGTTGTGCAAAGTTGTTATCACTTTGCTCATCACTTAATGGATAATTTTGGTATTTTTCAGCCCAACCTCCTTGTCCTTCATCAGGCCAAGAAGCACACCCACTTAAAAATAAAGTTATGATGATAAAAATGTGTGCTTTCATATTCCTCTCCTTCAAACCGTTAAATTGAATCAATAAATGGAATCGTTTTGTCTACTCGAAGTAAGTTCATTAGTTTAAACGGCTGACCTGTAACGTTAAGCAAAGATAATTTATGGCTCTTTTTCTCTATTCTCTTATATAGAAAAACAATAGCACCTATACCTGAAGAGTCTATAAATTCAGTCTTTGAAAAATCTAAGACAATAAAATCAGTACCCATATCAACGAGATCTTCGAATTCATCTTTAAACCCATCTACGGTAAAACCTGAAAAGTCATTTGGGATTGATACAATTTTATGTTCTTTTGCATTGGCTAAATTTGTCATGGCAGTTACCTATTAAATTGTTAAATTCAATATAACTGTTACAAGAAACGAACCAACTTTAAGTGATTGATAATTAAAATATTTAAACTAAAGAAAGAGAAAGAAGAGGAAAGCAAAGCATAATGCAATTGAGTATTGGGAGTACGATTGCATTATGCGAAAATAATTATTGTCCTTTACCAGTAAATATAACAACCAGTGTTTTAAACAAGATGGTTAACTCCATATAACACCAACTACGTGGTGATGAGGTGCTGAGCATATAGGCATAATCCCAGCCTATTTTGTTCCTAGCATCATCAATACTCTCATCGTAGCCATTCATCACTTGAGCCAGCCCAGATATACCGGGCTTAATACCGTAAGTACGCTGAGAGAAATAAGGGATGTCTTTTTCAAGCTTAGAATAAAACACTGGACGTTCTGGTCGAGGCCCAATCAGCGACATATCGCCGACCAATACGTTCCATAATTGTGGTAACTCATCTAAACGTGTTTTACGGATGAATCGGCCTATGGGGGTTATTCTTGGGTCATTTTTGCTTGCCCAAACAGCACCGCTTTGCGCCTCTGCATCAACCACCATTGAACGAAATTTAAGAACATCAAAAAGAGCAACAAAATCATCATTACTTTCCCCCACTCTTAGTTGATTGAATAAAACAGGGCCTCGTGAGGTGAGTTTTATCATAGCGGCAACGCTTAGCATAACCGGAGACAACAAAAGTAAACCAGTCACTGAGCCAACGATGTCAATTGCCCGTTTAATCACTTTAATGGTTACATTTTGCTGCGTATTACTACGATGTACTCTGCGCCAATGCTGTTTATAATCACCGCGTTCAAATTTAATAATGCCCCATAATGCTAAGAAGTAGGCATTGAGAATGTAATTTATTTTATCAACAATTGGGAGTTTCATTTTGATTTTAAATACCTTTTTAGTAAGTTCAATACCATGTATAAACGTAATAAAGCCGCATAATAATTTAGGCAGTAGTAACGTTGAAAAAATCGCTATTGAGAACAGTAAAATATAAATTAAAGCAAGCACGATTGGCATAACACCACGCAACACTTTATGTGAAAAAAAGTTAAAACTTACCCAACCCAATTGAGGGTTTAATAGTTTATAGAGTATTTTAATTTGCTGCCAATTACCGGCGCCTAGTCTCACTCGTCTTGCATAATCATGACTTTGCTCATCACATTCTCTTTCTAAAATATTAATTTCGCTATTAACAACGGCTTTTCCGCCATTTTTTAACGCATTCATGGAAAGAATAAAATCATCATTGATTATGCTTTGCTCTAATACATCAGTATATTTAGAGCGAATGGCAAACATAGCACCTGGCACACCAATCACAGCACCGAGTGCTGACTCCATACTCCTGATACTATTTTGATACTGCCAATAATGTTTTTGCTCTGTCGTTGCGTGTTCATCTAAAATATAAACACCCGTAATGACATTAAGCCGCGTATCTTTAAAATCAGCATCAAGGTTCATTAATACATCAATACTCAGTAATGCGCTTACGTCAGTAAACACCAGCACATCGTAATTAGGTTTTGTTAGTTTAATTAACTCGTTAATAGCGTGCGCTTTACCTTGGTTTTGCTTGTTGAAATGCAAATGACAAACTACATCTTGCTTAGCTAACTGTGCTTGAGCCAACATCGCCTCTTCATACGTATTATCAGTACAACCATCTAAATAAACGTGAATTGCGAACATTTTCGTGTTGTAAAGCATAGCGCCTAAGTTATACAATTTTTCTTTAATATAGGCTTGTTCGTTGTACGCACAAATTAAAATACCAAAACTTGCGGTTGCTTTCGTATTTTTAGCAAACACAAGGCGCTTGTTATTATCTCGACTGAATAATTTTAAGAGTGCCACATAACCAATATGGTGGTATAAAACAAGCGCAATTAACACCGCGAGTGTGATCAGTAAATAAATCATTATTTTCTCCTTACGATGATAAGCCATTATAAAAATGGTCGTACTCTGCACTCATTTTATTCGCATTAGCAATTGAAAAAACATGCTCTCTTATACAATCACCTTGTTTCATATTAATTGCTTTTACAATTGCAGTTTTAAGTCCCATTTCATTTCCGGGTTTGATCAAGATACCTTGCTCATCTGTTAAGACTTCGCGAATACCACCCACGTCAGTTGCGACAATCGCTTTACCACATGCCATTGATTCTAAAATAGATAACGGAAGGCCTTCTCTTTGTGAGTAAAGACACATAACGTTAATAGCAGAGTAAAATAATTGCATGCTTTGTACATTACCTAAAAAGTGAACCCGATCTAACATTCCTAATGTGCTCGCATAATCAACCAGTTTACTGTGCAAGCTACCAGTGCCCGCAAATACCAGTTCGGTATATATTGGCAATGATGATAAAATCCTTAACAACGCAAAGTGCCCTTTCCCTAGCTCTAGTCGTGCTGAACATCCAACTAAATTAACACCTTGAGGTAAATTCAGCTGCTGACGAGCATCAGATTCGTTAATACCTATAAACTGATTAAAATCGATACCATTTAGTATCGTTTTATCCGTTTTAATGGCCGTTTCATTAAAAAAGTCTTTAGCCACAACTTGTGCATCGGCCACCCAGTGTATTTTTGTCAATCTATTTAATGCTTTAGTTATTAAGCGTTGCTTAAAGCTCTTTAAATACCACGCATCATGAATAGTTGAAACATGCCTAACTTGGCGGTTTTTAATACAAGCCATGCTCGCATAAAGCATCGGCCCTATGTGGTGACTATGTATAACGTCTATATTGTATTGTTTAATGATCTCAGAGAGCTTTTTAACTGTATTTAAATCAAACTTTTCAGCTTTATTTAAACAAATCAATCTGTGTCCTAACGATGTCAGTTGTGGCCAATCTTTAATCGCTTCGCTTAAAGTCCCTTCTAGCGATACAACCACGCTAGAATCAGCAAATTGGCTTTTTTGCATGAGTGTTACGGCCATTTTTTCAAGCCCACCTATTTTAAAATGTTGAACCAAATGCAATACGTTCATGTTATTTCCCCTGTTCAATAGAGTTCATTGATGAATTAAAAACCAAGTCCACCGGTGCATCCTTCACAATGGGTAAAATAGTAACGACCTCAAGAGCAGACAATTTTTCTATGGTTTGAATATCTTTTAGATGGCTATCGAATAAAGTCGCAACAAACACAATCGTGCTACTTGTAAATAGACCTAAAATGATGCCGACAATAATTGATATAGCGAGTGATGTGTTGATTGGCTGCGTTGGGCTGTAGGCACGCTCTATGGTTTTGACTTTATCTGGCCCTTCGTACTTAACCAATTTTCCAGTTACCTTGGCCATTTCATAACGACTCAGCATGTCTTTATATAAAGACTGTTTAACGTCGTAATCGCGCTCTAATTTTCTGAGTTGCTTTTCAATGTCACTGGTTACTAAAAGTCGGTCACTTACGGTACTAACCTGCTGTTCAAGCATGTCAAACTCTTGCTGATGCTGTGTAACAGCGTTTTTTGCATCTTCAAGATTAAGAATTTGCGACACCAATACGCTGCTCTCACCATCACCGCCACTAGGAAAGGTATTAGCCATTTGCCATAGCTGCTCAATATTTGTTGGATCAAGCTCTTTGCCATTTTCAATTAATAGCTGTTGACGGTTTCTAATGCTTTGTAGCTCGCGTTTTTTAGAGATGACTTTACTGTGCTTTTCGGTATAGCGTGTTTTTAAAAAGCTCAGTTCTGATTCGGCAGTAATTATTTTTTCTTCAATCCGACCTAAAATTGGATTGGCTTGACCCATCTTTGTTGTAAGCGCTTTGAGCTTGGCTTGCGCACCGGATAAGATAATAGACTTTTGCTGTTGATCACTTAGCAATTTATCAAATGTTTGACGATTACTATGTAAAACAGCTGGTAAGGTATTGCTATTTTTAGCTTTAAATATTGCTAACAACTCTTCCGATAACTCCAACTCATCACGAAGGCTTACCAATTGCTGATAGAAAAACTGCTCTGATGTATCCAATGAGGTCCTTGTTGGTGCTAATAAACGCTCAATGAACTTTTCGACAACTTTTTCGAGCACTAGCTTCATTTTTGTTTGGTCGTGCCATGTAAAGTTAATGCGAACAAGCTCGTCCCCAACTAATGAAAGGGAGAGTGCTTTAGAAAGTTTTTGATGGATTTTTTCTATCTCTGCAGGGGATGCATTGCCCGGTACTAATTGCGTTTCTTTAGCGACGGCTATAAGCACTTTTCGACTTATAACCAAGGTACGAAGCGCTGCTATGCGATTTGATAAATCAAAAGAAAAAGATAAATCATCCAAATATGGATTAAGCAGTGCTGACTCTTCAATTAAAATAGTGGCGTGATTTGTATATTGCTTTTGCGACGTAGCAGCTAATAAAATAACCACAAAAGGAACAATCAAAAGCGGTAAAACAAATAGCTTTGCTCTTGTATACACCGCATACAAGGTTAAATAAAGTAATCGTTTAATTTGCTCTCTTACTAACATAATCCCTACCTATACATTTGCATATTGCTATGCGAAATTTAGCGACTATTTGCAAAATAAGAATTTTAACTACAAATAGCGACCTCTAATAAGGTAGTTGCACAGGCTGCGCCAATATTATGCTAAATAACCTGAACTCTGGATAATAAATCTATCCCAAGCAGCTATTTTTAACGCTAACTACGTTGAATTTACTTACAATAGGCCCGCTATTGTTGCTATAAATGAGAAACTTTAACGTAGCTAACGTCAGGTTTGGCACCTTCAAATGATTAATACCAATTGCATTAAATTAGTGTTCTATTAAAGCGATAAGAAAATAGCTCAATAACAAGGCTAAAATTATGATACATAGTTGTTCTATTTAAATATTTTTTAACGGATTTAATGG
>NZ_PNDU01000703.1:0-408 GCF_005886635.1 Pseudoalteromonas sp. S558
TAAAACAACCAGTGTGGGTAAACTGGCTAAGTTTTTAAAAGAGCGCAAGAAAAAATCTGTGCTGGTAGTGAGTGCCGATGTATACCGTCCTGCGGCAATTAAGCAGTTAGAAACATTAGCAACAGAAGTAGATGTAGAATTTTTCCCAAGTGACATTTCACAAAAGCCAGTTGATATAGCACAAGCTGCTATTTCTCACGCGAAAAAGAAATTTATTGATGTGGTATTAGTTGATACTGCAGGTCGCTTGCATGTTGATAATGACATGATGGATGAAATCAAAGCGCTTCATGGTGCAATTAATCCAATCGAGACTTTATTCGTTGTTGATGCAATGACAGGTCAAGATGCTGCAAACACCGCGAAGCAGTTTGACGAAGCATTGCCAGAAACCGGTGTGAATTAAAC
>NZ_PNDU01000704.1:0-272 GCF_005886635.1 Pseudoalteromonas sp. S558
CATAATGGGCACCCTGTGGGAGTGCGTACAATGGGGCAATACGATCACTCAGACGGAGGGATTAACATAGTTGAAACAGTGGAAGATGCTCTCTCATTAAAAGTAAAAAAGGCAGAAAATCTTTTTTACTGCAGTCAATCAACGTTATCTGTAGATGAGGCAGCGGATGTCATTGATACGCTTCGTACTAAATTTCAATCTATTGAAGGAACGCGTAAAGACGATATTTGTTATTCAACAAAGAATCGACAAGAGGCATGGGGGGATTAAGC
>NZ_PNDU01000705.1:0-224 GCF_005886635.1 Pseudoalteromonas sp. S558
CTATTACCGTATCTAACTTTGAATATGTGATGGATAACGAATCATATAAAATAACAGGTGATATTGTTGCTGCCGACAAAGAACTAATTAAAACGCTAACAGTCCCTGCAGTAAATGACACGTCAGCAGCTCAGATGTCAGTCGTTACCATTGAATACGATGCAGCTACTAATTGGTCTAAAACAAATGACTACAGTATTTCTGAGTCAGTTACCTTATCCAAT
>NZ_PNDU01000706.1:0-342 GCF_005886635.1 Pseudoalteromonas sp. S558
CGCGGCAGCTCGCTTAGCGGCGTCCCGCGCGAACAAGTGCTTGCCGAGATGCGCGGCGATGCGAAAGCGGCTCAGCAGCAAAACCCAGGTTCGTATCTTGCCGGGCAGATCGGCGGCGGATTGGCGCAGGGAGTTTCGGGCGTTGGCGGTCGCGCGACAAAGGCAGCCATAAAAGGCGGTGGCACTCTCGGCAAAATTGCCCTCGGCAGCACGGTTGATGGAATTGTGGGGGGAGGGGCCTACGGGGCCGGCAGTGCTGATGAGGGAAATAGGGTATCTGGCGGAGCGTGGGGCGCTGGCCTGGGCGGTCTGACCGGTTTGGCGGCGCCACTGGCGATAGCT
>NZ_PNDU01000707.1:0-259 GCF_005886635.1 Pseudoalteromonas sp. S558
TAAACAAAAAAATAAATAATGTCTGCAATTTATAACGCGTGTGAGGATAAAATATTCAGCTAACGGGTAAGTTAGCCTTTAAAGATTATAATAGTGATAGTGCGTTTAAAATCACTTATATTAATTGTGATTACGAGCTCCGGATACGGAATTTCTAAATTAGCGCTATTAATAGCTTTATAAACTCCGCCATTAATAGCGAGTGTAGTTTCAATAATTTTAGGATTTGGCACCCAATAGCTATAACTAATCGTCACGC
>NZ_PNDU01000708.1:0-349 GCF_005886635.1 Pseudoalteromonas sp. S558
GGCGAGGATTGCGATGACTGTTGGATTGGCAAGGATGGCCGTGAGAAGCGCTGTCAGTTCGCTCGTTCCTTATTCGGCACAAGCCACACAAAGGCGGCGGCGATGCCGCTGACCAGATCGTTTGCGGACTGTTGATCGAGACCGAAGTCGATCCCGTACCGAGACCGAATGCCATTGGCGGAGAGGATCAGCACGGCGATCCAGAATTTGTCTGCGGCGGTGATCATGGCTTAGGCTCCTTTGCGGAACAGGTTGAGAAGGGATGCAAAAAAGCCCGGCTTTGAACCGGGCTGGGGAATAGTCACAGAGGCCGTTGGCGGCGTTGGCGGCTTCGGAGGTGCGGGATCAG
>NZ_PNDU01000709.1:0-419 GCF_005886635.1 Pseudoalteromonas sp. S558
CAAACCAATTTGATGTCCTGATAGGTCGCGGTTTTCCCCTTCCCCATGATCGCTTATAGCAATATATTGATCGTTATCACCAAAATGTACCCAGCGCCTTGCTTTACCATACCAAGTTCCTTCCCCCTCACTTCTAATTCACCAATAGGGAAACGCTGCTAGTTAAAACTTTAGCATGACGTTTATGGCACTAACAACTAAATGTACGTGTTCTAATTTCATAACTTTCTTCCTATTAATTGAATATAGAACATCATAAAACCTCAAGTTAACTTTAGGTAAAGCGCTAATTTACAAATTTATTGTCTGTGTTTATTTCGATATATATATTGAAAGATCATGCCTGTACAAAAAACACTCACAAGTATTTATGCTGTATGGTTTACTTTATGGCAAAAAACTCTAAAATACGACGGCTT
>NZ_PNDU01000710.1:0-220 GCF_005886635.1 Pseudoalteromonas sp. S558
GGAGAGACATACATACTCCTAATTGTGGGAAGGTGGTGTTGTTGACTTAGATTGCTTCGATTGCGAATCTAGCGAGTCCACCTGCGCATTAGTGAAATGGCGGTTGCCATCTCTATAATATAGAGTGAGTTTACGTTCTTGCCCTACTTTTAGTGGCTCTTGTGGCTCTAACACCATTAAATGATAACGACCAGGTTGATAGATTACACTTTCATGGCCT
>NZ_PNDU01000711.1:0-409 GCF_005886635.1 Pseudoalteromonas sp. S558
AACGTAGTAAGCGTTGAATTTGAAGTACAGTATCGAGTAATCGACCCTTACTTATACAAGTTTAGTGTCACTAACGCTGACAGCAGTCTTGAAGAAGCATTAGATAGTGCGCTCCGTTATGTTGTTGGTCATTCAAAAATGGACCAAGTACTGACAAACGGCCGTGAAGTTATACGTCAGATTAGTTGGGATCAGCTAAATCAAATCATCGAACCTTATAACTTAGGTTTAATCGTAACTGACGTTAACTTCAAGGACTCTCGTACAACAATGGAAGTAAAAGATGCGTTTGATGATGCAATTGCGGCACAAGAGGATGAACAACGCTTTATTCGTGAAGCAGAAGCGTATGCCCGTGAAATTGAACCGCGTGCGCGTGGTCAAGTAACTCGTATGACGCAAGAAGCTG
>NZ_PNDU01000712.1:0-569 GCF_005886635.1 Pseudoalteromonas sp. S558
AAGCACTGGTAGACGAACTAAATAGAGTTCAAAAAAATGTGGTTACTGTGGATTTTGATATTGCCCGCAACGCATCAATTAATATAAATAACGAACAAGCCAGTTACGAAATAGCCAAACATGTTTTGCACAATGCAACTGATAACGTGGCAATATTGGGCTTGAGATTACTCGATGAAAATGTATTGTGCCGAGTTTACGAACATCATGAGTTTGAAACGGGTCAAACTATTTCTCACCAACGCTTACGAGGTTATCAGCGTGCGTTAAATGAAGCGAATGTAACGGTAGCCGACGACCGCATTTGGAATATTCCTGAAAGTAGCGAACGTTTTGCCAGCATAGCTTCAAAAGAAGTATTAAACGCCTAACCACGCCCTGATGTGATTATATGTATGAGTGATTTAATTGCCCTCGCCACCATGCGAGAAGCAATAAAACAAGGGATAAAAATAGGGAGTGAGCTACGTATAGTTGGATTTGATGGCATAGAAGAAGCAGCCCGTTTTGGGCCTCGCCTTACGACTATTCATCAAAATAGCCAAGAAAAGGGTGTAATAGCTGCTAAC
>NZ_PNDU01000072.1:0-8851 GCF_005886635.1 Pseudoalteromonas sp. S558
CCAGAGTTCAGGTTAAATAGCTATTGTTGGACAGGTGTCGGCGCTGCTGTAACAGCAGTTGGCTGGGTAACTGTAAAGGAATTCATCTGTACTTCAAATTGCTCTGTACCTTTTTCACCTTTCCACATACGCACTAACATGTAATCCATCTCTGGTGCAAACCATGCAATAGCTTGGCGTTTATCGTTATCGTATAAACGCTTCACTTTAATTGTATCTACGTTTCCGATTGGTAACGGAATCATCTCTTTTCCTACAACTTCAAAGTTATAGTCGCGACGATTACCTTTTTTATCAATCAGTGGGAATGAAAAACTTGTTTCACCTTTTTTTAAGCCTTCGCGTACTTGCACTTGATATGAAATAGCGTCTTGAAAATCATCTGTCCATTCGCATTCAAGTGGGTATTCACTACTGCTGCTAGTGACTACTTTATTTTGCGTATCAAAGTCTATTTTGTAGTCTTTATCTGGGCCTGTACCGGTGCGGATCATCGAGTAATGATGCGGAGTAACCTTGCCATTTTGAAAAGTAAATTTTGATGTTTCTTCACGAGAGTCAGAGAAAATCATCCACTCAATATTACTGTGGTATGTTAACTGGTAAGTATTGTCGGCTATTTTTTTGAGCTCACGCACAGCTTCACCATGATTTTTACCTTTACGCAAAATATCATAGTTAGCATGATACTGGGTCAATTCGCCTGCAATCAGGCTAGTTGGAAGTAAAGCGCCCGCACATAATAGCAAGGCACTTATTTTTTTATTGTGGGTAGTGCGCGCCGTGTGCAGGAAGTTGTTTTTTGTCAAGAACTGCATAATCTGCTTCCATAGTAAGTCTGTGTTCACTGAACCATTTGACCACCAAAGGATAAATTATATGCTCTTGCTCATGCACGCGTTTTGCTAATGTGTCTGCTGTATCGTCCTTGAGTACAGGTATTTGCGCCTGAAGTATAACGGGACCGCCGTCTAATTCTTCAGTAACAAAATGAACACTTACGCCATGAACATCGTCTTTTGCATCAATTGCTCTTTGGTGGGTATTCAGCCCCTGATACTTAGGCAACAAAGATGGATGAATGTTCAACATTTTTCCAACATATTTTTGCACTAAGCTAGGAGTAAGAATACGCATAAACCCAGCTAATACAACTAGATTCGGCATAAAAGAATCGATAATGTTCATTAATTGCGCGTCGTACGCTTCGCGCGAGTCAAAATCTTTATGACTGAGCACCTTTGTGGCAATACCTGCTTGTTTAGCGCGCTCTAGGCCATAAGCGTCTGCTTTGTTACTAATAACAGCCGCTATATGTCCGTTTATCTCGCCACGTTCGCAGGCATCTATGATGGCTTGTAAATTAGAGCCACTACCTGAGATCAAAACTACCAGACGAGTGGGTGCCATTACTTAGCACCACCTACAATTTCAACTTGTTCTTCGCCAGCGGCTGCGTCTTGAATTTCACCAAGGTGCCAAGCGTTTTCGCCCAAGCCTTTTAACATTGTTAAGCTTTGTTCAAGTTTATCTGCAGGGACCACTAAAACCATGCCTACACCACAGTTAAATGTACGGTACATTTCATGTGTAGTAATGTTGCCGTTTTCCTGTAACCAGTTAAAAATAGGTGGCCACTGCCAGCTATCTCCTTTAACAACAGCTTTTGCCGACGCAGGCAATACGCGTGGAATGTTTTCCCAAAAACCGCCGCCAGTAATGTGCGAAAGAGCATGTACGTCAACGCTTTTAAATAACTCAAGTAAAGGCTTAACGTAAATACGCGTAGGCTCAAGTAAGGTTTCGCCTAATGTTTTACCTTCAAAGTCAGCGCTGGTATCTGCGTTTGACACTTCAAGGACTTTACGAATTAAAGAAAAACCATTTGAATGAGGGCCGCTTGACGCAAGGGCAATAAGCTGATCGCCTGCGGCTACTTTTGTGCCATCAATAATTTTTGATTTTTCTACAACGCCTGTACAAAAACCTGCCATGTCGTAGTCTTCACCATCATACATACCTGGCATTTCAGCTGTTTCGCCACCAATTAGGGCGCAACCTGAAATTTCACACCCTTTACCAATACCTGTCACTACGTCGGCTGCTGTGTCTACATCTAGCTTACCTGTTGCATAGTAATCTAGGAAAAACAGGGGTTCAGCACCTTGAACTATTAAATCGTTTACACACATCGCAACTAAATCAATACCAACCGTATCGTGCTTTTTTAAATCGATTGCTAAACGTAGTTTAGTACCTACGCCATCTGTGCCTGCAACGAGTACTGGTTGCTTATAACCTTCAGGAATTTCGCAAAGTGCGCCAAAACCACCAATTCCGCCCATCACTTCAGGACGACGCGTTTTTTTAACTACGCCTTTAATACGCTCAACAAGTGCATTACCAGCGTCGATATCTACGCCCGCGTCTTTATAGCTAAGAGACTGTTTTTGTTCGCTCACAGGTTTTCCTCAAAATAGTTGTTTTGGGTTGCTTAGAAACGCGCGTATTTTACAACAATTGCAACAGCGCGGCTAGCGCAAATATACCTTTGAAATAATTAACAAGGACACTTGTCCGCTGTTAGGTTGTTAATTACACAAAAAAGCACCCGTAGGTGCTCTTAACGTTTTACGCTTTGGCCGTTAATATGGCTCTAAGCGGAGCAGGGTAACCCTCAATGGTTTTGCTGGTATCGTTTGGATCTAAAAAATCGATTAATGACTCGTTTTCCATCCAATCGGTTTTACGTTGTTCATCTAAAGTAGTAATAGCGCAATCTTTTATTTGCACATCTTTAAAGCCAACACGTTCCATCCATAACTTTAGTGCTGCAGTACTTGGAATAAACCACACATTGCGCATTTTAGCGTAACGATCGGTAGGGACTAATACTGTGTTTTCGTCGCCTTCAATTACCAACGTTTCAAGTACAAGTTCACCGCCTGGGCGAAGCTGCGCTTTTAGCTGCGCCAAAAAGTCGATAGGTGAGCGACGATGATAAAGTACGCCCATCGAAAAAACCGTATCAAACGCTTTAAGCTCGGGTAATGCTTCAACGCCTAGTGGCAGTAAATGCACATTTTCGTCTGGGTTGTAGTGTTTAATAGCCTGAAACTGACATAAAAATAAATCAGATGGATCAATACCCACCACAAATTTTGCACCTTCACCGCGCATACGCCATAAATGATAACCAGAGCCGCAACCAATATCTAAAACAGTGCGGCCTTTTAATGGCTCAATATGCGGTAGGAGTCTGTCCCACTTCCAATCACTGCGCCACTCTGTATTTATTTCAATACCGTGCACAGTGAATGGGCCTTTACGCCATGGCATCATACGTTTTAATAAATGCAGTGCTTGTTTTTGTTCACCTTCACTTATTTCGCCAGCAGCGCCAATTTCTACCTTAGTAGAAATATCAACATGGCGTGTTGAAACCTCAGGCAAGTTTTTAAGCACTTTTTGCCATTTAGGTAAATCGCCGTGGCTTGCCTCTAACTGCCAATGCTTTAATTGCGCAGGTAAGGTTTCTAACCAGTGGCTAAGTGGGCTTTGTGCAATAGATGCGTAAAATTGATTAAACCATTGAGACATTAATAACTCTCTTTATTTAATTGCTACCATTGAGCAAAAATTAAAACATTGATACCACACTTGCGTTTGGCTAAAGCCAATGTCACTTAAACGATTAACGTGAGTACTGAGTGTGTCGGGACGCATTACGTTTTCAATAGCGGTACGCTTTTGGCTTATTTCAAGCTCAGAGTAACCATTGTGACGTTTAAAGTCGTGGTGCAAATCTATTAATAAATTATCGCATTGCTCATTTTCAGCTTTAATTTTTTCGCTTAGCAGCAATACACCGCCAGGTTTTAAATTCGCGTATATTTTTTCAAGCACCGCTTGGCGCTGAGCATGTGGAATAAACTGTAATGTAAAGTTCATTGCAACAACCGATGCATTTTGAATCTCAAGCTCATTAATATCGCCTAAAGTGACAGTAACTGGCACATCAGACTTAAAACCTTGTAAATGTACTTTACAGCGTTCAACCATAGCTTGAGAGTTATCTACGGCTATTATATGGCAGTTATCGGTACGAATGTTACGGCGCATGCTAAGCGTGACGGCACCCAGTGAGCAGCCTAAATCATATAAATTAGAATTACTTTGTGCATATTGCCCAGCAAGTTTGCCCATCGTACTTACAATAGTGGCATAGCCAGGCACAGAGCGCTGGATCATATCCGGGAATACTTCGACTACATTTTGATCAAAACTAAAGTCTTTAACTTGTTGCTCAGAGGCATAAATACTGTCTTTTATGGTCACGAAAGCAGTCTCTTTAAAAATAATAGTGCTATTTTAACATTTTATACTGGATAGTCAGTGATAAATTCAGTAGCTTGACTAGAATTATGAATAATAAGTACAAAAAGAGATTATTAAATGAGTAAAAGTAAGGTTATTAGTACAGACGATATCTTAGCAACCCTGTGTCACTCGGTAACAGGTGTGCTTACATCAGCCAGCGGTAATGGCATTAGTTATTCTGCTATGGTTCAAAAAATAACACGTACTTGTATGCGACCAGACATTGGTTGTTTTGTATTGTTTGATGGTGGTTTTACCGGTCTTGTAATTACAAACTTTACCTCGCAAGCTGCGATGGAAATTTATGGCGATTACATGCGCAATATGGGTATGCCTGAAGAAGAAATAGCGCATAGCCATTTATCTGATGATGTGTCTAACGTGTTAGGTGAGTTAATGAACCAAATTGTTGGCGACTTTACTTCAAAAGTGCGCGAGCAGTTACACACCTCTATCACGCAAAATCAGCCAAAAATGATGGCAATTAACAAACAAGTTCAGATCTCGGTAGATACTACGATGGATCGCCCACAAGCCCGCCGCGTAACGTTTACCACCAGTAAGCAAAATATCTTTTATCTAGAGCTTGCTATGGATAAAACTGAGTTTATTAAACTGCATGATTTTGACATTGTAGAAGCTATAGACCCTGATGACATCATTGAGAATGAAGCAAAGCAACAAGCTGAAAAATCTAAAGCGGCTGCGTCTTCTGGACAAGATGATGACGATGACGACTTCATGGCAGGCTTAGGGCTTTAAAGCGAAACGTTTAAGCTGGTAGCTTGTAATAAATGATAAAACAAAAAGCGCGATTTTATATTGCGCTTTTCTGTTTTTGCTAGGCATCTTAGTTTCGCAATTAACTTTTTATCGCAAATTATGTAGGCTCAGTGTAAAGCATCTAGTTATAAGGGTTTGCCCCCATCGCCACTACCACACAAAAAATTCGTAAATCTAATTCTAACTGACGATAACTCGGCTCCATATGGCAGCACAGTTGGTAAAAGCTTTTGTTGTGATCTTTTTCTTTAAAGTGGGCAAGCTCATGTACCACTAACGCTTTTAGTAATGGCTCTGGGGCACGCAGCAAGTCGCTGTTTATTGCTAAATCGTGTTTGCGGGTTTTACCTTGCATACGATACGTATGTGTACCAAGTGCATTAGTGATCATGTCGCCTTGCTTTTTAAATGCCGCACGACCAAACGGTGGGGCGTTTTTTAAATACTGTTTTTTAAGCTCTGTGGCGTAGCTATAAAGTAGTTTATCGCTGGTAATAGTGTGTGCTTGCGGATACTTTTTAAGTAAGTAGTCACATACCTTGTTGTTACTTATAAGGCTTAATACTTGCTCAACAATGTTAGCTGGGTAGCCGGTAAAGTAACGTGCGTATTCACTCATTATTATTTCTCTGTCGTTTTACTTTTAAAAAAGTGCTTGCTGGTGGGCTTCTTTTTCGCCAGTAAATGGGTTTAATGCTTTGTGATTATAACCAAGGTCCTTACAAAACTGCCTTGCTAATAATGGCGCTTCTCGGTTATCTGCCGTATGAAAAAACACATAAGGTGTTTTTCCTTCATCAAGCCATTGTTTTACTTTACTTAGCCACGGTTTATAAAAGGGTTTATAGTCGTTTTGTAAATCGGCTATAACAAAGCGCGCCATGGGTTGCGTGCTTGTAGCAATGGCATGCACGGGTAAATGCGGCTTTTTTTGTTGTGCATCTATTAGCGCTTCGGTTGTTGGTTTTACGGCAAAGAGGGCGCGAGTATCCATCGATATGCGATTTATGTTGTTTGCCATTAATAACTGATTAAGCGCTATTTCGGCTTCACCTTTTTGAAAAAACGCAGTATGACGTACCTCTACACCGTAATTAACCTCTTTTGGTAATAGGCTAATAAATTGGGCGAGTTTGGGTAAGTCGTCAGGGCCAAATGCTTTAGGTAATTGCAGCATGATTTGCCCAGTTTTTTCTAAAATAGGAGTAAACAAGTTTAGCCAATCAGTAAGCTCGGTTTGCACATTAGTAAGGTGCAATTCGTGGCTAAAGCGACGATTAAACTTAAACGTAAATTTAAAATCGTCGGGAACGCTGTTTGCCCAGCGCAACACGGTGCTTGGCGATGGATCGGCGTAAAAGCTGGTATTGCCTTCAACTGAATTAAAATGCTGAGCGTATTGGCTAAGCATATCGGCGTTTTTACATTGGCTTGAAAATAAATTGCCTTTCCATGCGTTGCTCGACCACTGAGGGCATCCAATATATAACATACAAACGAGCGCCTTATTATAAAGTGGCGATAGTGTAGCAAATAACAAAACGAGCTGCTGTAAATTCAAGGGTAAAAGCCGTACACGCCCTAGCATCTTAATGTTAGTTGAGTATAATGCAGGGCTTAATTTGATTATTTTTAGATTGCTAGCGGCTTTATTTGTATTGTAGTGACCTGTTTTTTAAATCACACGCCTTAAAACAAATAACTTTAACCGTTTAAGCCTTTTATCTGACAGGAAAACTATGCGCTCTATATATTGCGGACAGCTAAATAAAACTCACGTAGATCAAGAAGTAGAACTATGTGGCTGGATCAACAAACGACGTGACCTTGGTGGACTTATCTTTGTCGATTTACGCGATAGAGAAGGTTTAGTGCAAGTTGTATTCGACTCTGACATTGAAGAGCTAATGAGTTCAGCGAACACACTTCGCCAAGAATTTTGTGTTCAGCTAAAAGGCACTGTACGTGCACGCCCAGATAGCCAAGTAAATAAAGACATGGCGACAGGCGAGATTGAAATTTTAGGTACTGAGCTTAATATTATTAACCGCTCAGAGCCATTACCGCTGGATTTTAACCAAGTAAACTCAGAAGAGCGTCGTTTAAAGTACCGTTACCTAGACTTACGTCGCCTAGAAATGAGTGACCGTATTAAATTACGTGCTAAAGCAAGCAGCTTTGTTCGTCGCTTTTTAGATGAAAACGGCTTTTTAGACATCGAAACACCTGTACTTACTAAAGCAACACCTGAAGGCGCGCGCGATTACTTAGTACCGAGCCGTGTTCATAAAGGTAGCTTTTACGCTTTACCACAGTCTCCACAGTTGTTTAAGCAATTGTTGATGATGTCGGGTTTTGACCGTTACTACCAAATTGTTAAATGTTTCCGTGATGAAGATTTACGTGCCGATCGCCAACCAGAATTTACCCAAATAGATATAGAAACCTCGTTCATGAGCTCTGATCAAGTACGTGGTATGACTGAAAAAATGGTCCGCGAAATGTGGCAAACATTGTTAGACGTTGATTTAGGCGATTTCCCAATCATGCCTTACAGCGAGGCAATGAGCTTGTACGGCTCTGATAAGCCAGATTTACGTAATCCAATGAAATTAGTTGATGTTGCAGATTTAGTGAAAGACGTAGAGTTTAATGTTTTCTCAGGTCCGGCTAACGACGAAAAAGGTCGCGTTGCTGTATTAACTGTTCCTGGTGGCGCTAAGCTCTCCCGTAAACAACTTGACGATTACACTAAGTTTATTGGTATTTACGGCGCTAAAGGCATGGCGTGGATGAAAGTAAATGACCACACTGCGGGCGCTGAGGGCGTTCAATCACCAGTGGCTAAGTTTTTAAGCGAAGACGTAATTACTAAATTGCTTGAACGTACTAATGCACAGTCTGGCGATATCATTTTATTTGGTGCTGATAAACGCAACACAGTAAATGAAGCTATGGGCGCACTGCGCGTTAAGATTGGTGTTGATTTAGAAATCACTAACCTTAATAGCTGGGCACCACTTTGGGTTGTAGACTTCCCAATGTTTGAAGAAGATGACGAAGGCACGTTGCATGCTGTGCATCATCCATTCACAGCTCCAAAAGACATTAACGCCAGTGAGCTTGAAGCAAACCCAGCTGCGGCTATTTCAGATGCCTACGATATGGTATTAAATGGCTACGAAGTAGGTGGTGGTTCGGTACGTATTCATAATGCAGATATGCAAGAAACCGCATTTAGAATTTTAGGTATTAACGAGCAAGAGCAACAAGATAAGTTTGGCTTTTTACTTGATGCACTTAAATACGGCACGCCACCACATGCTGGTTTAGCATTTGGTCTTGACCGTTTAGCTATGCTTTTATGTGGTACTGATAACATTCGTGACGTTATTGCTTTCCCTAAAACAACACAAGCGTCGTGTTTATTAACTAACGCGCCAAGTAAGCCTAACCTTGATTCGTTAGCTGAACTTGCAATTAGTGTTGTAGAAAAAGCGCCTTCTAGCGAAGAGTAATTCTGTTTAGCAAATAGCGATTAATATAAAAACCCTTGAGTGGCTTGCTTAAGGGTTTTTTTGTGCTTAAATTTAGAGGTGTTCATAATTTATACCAATCTGCTTATATATAGGGTCTATTTAACGTTAAGAAAATTACGCTAGAACTAGGCAAAAATTTTTGTATCTAT
>NZ_PNDU01000713.1:0-250 GCF_005886635.1 Pseudoalteromonas sp. S558
GTACTGCGCGTTTAGTAATTTGGAAAAAGTCTTCATCCATTAACCAGAATGTAGTTTGTAAGCCATTTAACTCTGCTATTTGTTCATATGAGGCATCTTTAGACCGCGTTGTAGTCTCTTATATTTGGTGAGTAGCAATAATAACAAAGGCTAAAATTCCTAGAGCGACAATTACTTCAAGTAATGTATATCAACGTTCCTTCACTTATTTCTTACCTGTATTCAAATAGTTTGAATGCTCATAAAGTTC
>NZ_PNDU01000714.1:0-432 GCF_005886635.1 Pseudoalteromonas sp. S558
CATTTTTACAATTGATTATAGTTGTCACAAAATTAACTCAAACAATAGTTAAACTATATCAGTGACATCCATAAAAAAGGCAGCCAATGCAAATACATTGACTGCCGTTAATCAATTATTTAATTTTAGCGACTATTACTCGCTCTCAGGGTTCACCCTAGAGACGAGTAACTGCTCAATACGAATGCCTTCTACATCCACCACTTCAAATTTAAAACCTGAAAATACAATAAATTCTGCACGTTTAGGAATATGCTTCATGGTGTAAATTAAATACCCGGCGACCGTTTCATAATGGTTTTGATCAGGGAACTCATCTATTTCCAGTACTTTGGCTAATTCAACAATAGGCGTTAAACCATCGACCAACCAAGAGTTAGCAACACGCTCAATGATTAGCTCCTCACTTTGATGCGTGATTAAATCACCCAT
>NZ_PNDU01000715.1:0-444 GCF_005886635.1 Pseudoalteromonas sp. S558
AAACCAATACCCGAACCTTGTTGTTTGGTAGTAAAAAAGGGCACGAACACCATATCAATAACATGTTCCGCAATACCAGGTCCCTTATGGCTGCCTTCAATGTAAAGCGGTTGTGCGTGATTTTGCCCGAGGGTGAGTTGAATCATAGGCGCTTTAGTAGGAGTTTGCGGGTTATGTTGATAGGTTGTGGCGAGTACTTCAAGTGCATTTTTAACTAAGTTAACAAGTACTTGTTCTATATGGCTCTTGTCGAGCATCACTAATTGATGGGTATTAATATTAAGCTCAAAAGTAGTGCCTTTCCTAAGTGCTTGTTGCTTATGCAATGCAACTATTTGTATGAGCACAATAACAAAATTATAAGGAGCTAATATAGATGAAGGTAAGCTACTAACTTGACGATACCGTTCTATAAAAAAACCTAAATGCTCAGTTCGAGTCGCA
>NZ_PNDU01000716.1:0-347 GCF_005886635.1 Pseudoalteromonas sp. S558
CCATTTAAAAATAGGTAAAAAGCTTACTGTATTCTTATCTAATCGCTAACGACCTCGCTGATTATTAAATATATGGACTGATGACTTTATCAGCCATATCCCCTTCGAAAGACCTAAATTTAGATTCGAGCTTGCACATATTTGGCGTCGGCGCGTTCCTTCGTAGTGACCACGCTGTAGAATATCGTAGTGCCTACAGCGCTAGAGAGCAACATAGCAAGATACATTTAATGTTTTTAATGGGATGCGTTGGCTCTGAGGTTAACGTTGCGTTATTTTGCCCGTGGGGTTCTAGATACTCAACGCACGGTACGGTTGGCTGGTTAACGCTGTGCAGCTGATAGCTG
>NZ_PNDU01000717.1:0-448 GCF_005886635.1 Pseudoalteromonas sp. S558
GCACGAGCTCACTGACTTCGATCGCGGGTCGGAAGGGGTATAATCTCTCGAGTGATAGGAAATCTCAAAAGATGGCTTACAATTCTCGGGAGTTATTGAGTGATTAGAGCGGTGGCTATAACCACTGTGGCAATGCTGGGGAGCATGTATTTCTGTTGTTGGGTCATTATCGCTATCATCAGCAGATGAACCTAGTTGCGATAATGAGCTATTTACGTGGTCAACGTCTTCTTGTAAATGGTACGCGGCGCCGTCACAGCTTATAAAGCTATGCACAAGCACAAGTAACATTACAATTAAAAAACGATTTGAACGCACAGTTAAACGAATTCCCTATTGAAACACACGATTAGATAAGCTCATTACTCATCTAAATATTATTTTCTTCAATACTGTACCTGAAAACATCAAAAAAATTAATGCAGCAAATTAAAATTTTATTTCATTC
>NZ_PNDU01000718.1:0-448 GCF_005886635.1 Pseudoalteromonas sp. S558
TACGAGCTCAGTTTACCAGCGGTTGCATTGTCACTAAAGAGGTAAGTGATTTTTTATCGAATTTTATAGCCATAGCAGGGCTTTAAAGTGAGCTTAACTGAGCTCAATATGAGTAACCAGATGATGAGAATCAGTCACTTGCCAGGTAATATTGTATTCATACAAATTCATACCATAGCGTTGCACGCCTTGTTTTTGCAGTTTAAAGGCAGGGCGAGGATCTTGTTTTAGCACATTACTAATAAACGCTTGTAGCTCAGGATAGTGACTTTGTTTATTTATAAATTCTATAGCCTGTTGGCTAAACTCAACACTCATTTGAGTCTCTGGGCGAGTATCCGCAAATCCAGCGCTTGCATCGGGAAATGAGTCCGAATAGGGTAAATAAGGTGTTAGATCGACGATGGGAGTGCCAAAAACTAAATCAATACCGACGTAGAATCACGGC
>NZ_PNDU01000719.1:0-255 GCF_005886635.1 Pseudoalteromonas sp. S558
CCTGGCCTTGGAGCAATTACTGAACCTGTTGCTGAGCTAAGTGGCCATCTAACGGTTGTAGAATTAGATAAAGATTTACCACAACGTTTAATTGAGCCTCCTTTTTTAGGGCCTAAGCTAACAGTAAAGCAGGGCGATGCAATGACGTTTGACTTTGCAAGCTGAGTTAGAGATGAAAAAAATTTAAAAGTGTTTTGTAACTGACATTATAATTTTTCAACACCATTATTGTTGCACCTTTATGAGTTTGCTGAC
>NZ_PNDU01000720.1:0-416 GCF_005886635.1 Pseudoalteromonas sp. S558
AATATTTTATTTTTTAACAGCTTACTTAAATTAAAAGACACGTCTCCTAAGTAATCTCGATTATCAATCTACTTAGGCATTGTTGCCACCGCAGGCGCACCCTTTGCAATGGTTTGGCCTGGTTTTGGCTTTATTTGGGCCACTTTAGTAACAGAGGCAACTTTATCTCTAGGGATGGTTGTTGGTATACGAAGCTGGATCAGTGTCTTTAAACCAGCTCGCTATTTTGTTCTCGCCTATTTGGCTATGGCCATTCCTAATATGGTTGGCAATTTAACAAAGATAGGACTTATTGAGACCAATAAAAATGGATCTCTATTTACTTGGACTTATTGGAACAGCGCTCGATGCGGTATTACTTGCTTTTGCTGTCGCAAATAAATTCAGTATTTTGCATCATCAGAATGTTGAACTGA
>NZ_PNDU01000721.1:0-385 GCF_005886635.1 Pseudoalteromonas sp. S558
TATTTCAATTAATCCCATGCTGGCACCGCTTAAATTACCAGCCTCGTAGGCGGCACTGCCAACACCAATGGCGCTGATCACTAAAAATATAGCGAGAGATTTAAATAGGGGAGTTTCAATATGGGCGCTTAGTGCTTGTGCTAAGTCTTGCCCAGTGGCTACGCCTAGGCGCGCCGCCATAGATTGTAATAATATCGTGGCAATTACTGAAAATAGTAATGTCCATATTAGTGCAAAACCAAAGTTAGCACCCGCTACGCTCGCGGTGGTAATAGTCCCTGGTCCAATGAAGGCAGCGGTGACGAGTAGTCCTGGTCCTAATCGCATAGGATGACCCTAATAGGGCGTTTTATATGGCTATTTAAAGTTACAACTAACCGTTTAT
>NZ_PNDU01000722.1:0-342 GCF_005886635.1 Pseudoalteromonas sp. S558
TTGGAGCACGGAAACACAGATACTATATCAATTAGGTGTAGCAGTAGCAGCCATAAGCGGTATTTAATATAATGTAGCAGCGGGTTTATCCCGCGCAAACGTAGCAGCGACTTTATGTCGCGTCTGTTAGTGATTTTATTTACCACAGAGGGTAAAGAGAACACAGAGGAAGAGATTAAAGTTAAAGGCTTTTATCAATATAAGCTTTTCTTCTCTGTGTTGCGCGCAGCGCCTCGGTGTACTCTGTGGTTCAAAATGATTTTATATGCGGGGCTTTACGCCGCGCAAATGTAGCAGCGACTTTATGTCGCGTTAAAGATAATAAATTTATTCATAAAGAGG
>NZ_PNDU01000073.1:0-47068 GCF_005886635.1 Pseudoalteromonas sp. S558
GAGCCTCTTTTTCATTTAAAACATGTGGCTCACTCGTAATCATGGCTGGCCTATTGCAAGTAAATTCAACGCAGTTAGCGCTGAAAATAGCTGCTCGAGATAGATTTATTATCAAGAGTTCAGGTTAAATAGTGTTGTTGCATTTTACGTAATAACTAACGGTTTAATACAAGTGCACATATTCTTTTGATTTAGTAGAGTACCTATAATTATATCGCGTTTGAAATCTGTATTAAAGTTAGACAAAAATACTAATTTTTCTTTTAAAGTGGAGGCTTACACAAAATGGAAAATAAAATAAATAAATTGGTAGTTTTAGGAGCCGGTTGGCTAGGTCATACTTTATGTGTAAATGCACAAACAGCGGGCTGGCAAGTGCAAGGGACGCATAGAAGTGATGTACACAAGTTTGATTTTGAACGTCAATTTATACTCGAGAATGACCAATTAACACATCAAATAGACTTGCAAGATGCTTATTGGGTGTGTGCTATCGCGCCGCGTAGCAGGCACAATGAAAGTAATTATCCTGACACACTCACGGCAGCACTTAAACTTTCAAAGGGGCTAAACGCTAAAGGTTTTTTGTTATGTTCATCAACAGGTGTGTACGATCAAGAGCCTGGTGTATATAGCGAAAGCAGTGATATTTCGTGTACTAATGAGCGACAGATAAAGCTTTATGAGGCTGAAGAGCAAGTGCTGCAACAAGATGGCAAAGTACTTCGTTTAGCTGGGTTGTTTGGTCCTAACAGAGAACCTGGTCGTTTTGTTGCGGGTAAGGAGCTCAATACATCAAGTGAGCAAGTGGTAAATATGGTGCATCAACAAGATGTTATTAATGCCATTTTTGCTGTGATAGAACATTGGTCAGTTGGGCAAAATATTTATAATGTGGTTAATCCGGCGCATCCAACAAAAGCTGAATATTACGCATTAAAGTGTCTGCAGCAGGGGAGTGAAATGCCTCGTTTTGCCAGTGACGAAAAAGCTGAGCGCAAAGTGATTGGCTCAGCTATTGAGGCGTTAGGCTTTACTTATCAATATGGGATTTAGCAAAGACATTCCACTAAAATTTTATACCAATTGCATTAAATGAGTGATCTATTATAGCGCTAAGAGAATAGCGCTATAACAAGGCGAAAATTATTATATATAGTTGTTCTATATAAATAATTTTTAACGCAGTAAGTGCGCTATTCAATGCGCTAGAACGATCATATTTTTTATAAAATTGGTATTAGTATGAAGGCAAGGGGTTGCTGTCAATAAAGTCACATAACTTGCCTTCACTTAATAGTGTATTTGTTTGTTCTATATCCGGTGCAAAATAGCGATCTTTATCATAGTAACTAACGTGTTCGCGTAATAATGTTTTTGCGTTTTGTACCTTATTAGATGGTTTGAGTGGCTTTCTAAACTCTAGCCCTTGCACCGATGCTAACCATTCTATAGCTAAAACACCCTGAGTATTATTGGCCATTTCACCTAAGCGCCTAGCTGCAAAAGTGGCCATAGATACATGATCCTCTTGATTTGCTGATGTTGGCAAACTATCGACCGAAGCGGGGTGTGCTAATGATTTATTTTCTGATGCGAGCGCTGCGGCGGTTACTTGTGCAATCATAAAGCCTGAATTTACACCGCCGTTTGCAACTAAAAATGGTGGTAATTTAGATAAGTTAGAATCGATAAGTAATGCAATTCGTCGCTCTGCTAATGCGCCAATTTCGGCAATAGCGATCGCTAAGTTATCGGCGGCCATCGCTACCGGCTCTGCATGAAAATTCCCACCAGAAATAATATCGCCTACATCCGCAAAAACTAATGGGTTATCGGTGACGCCGTTTGATTCACAGAGTAATACTTCTGCAGCTTGGCGTATTTGCGTTAAACACGCACCTAACACTTGTGGTTGGCAGCGCAGGCAATAAGGGTCTTGTACTTTTTCACAATTGACGTGTGAATCGCTAATTTGTGAATGAGTATCAAGTAACTCTCTAAATACTTGAGCAGTATCTATTTGCCCTCGTTGACCGCGAATGTCATGAATACGCGCATCAAATGGTGAACGACTGCCCATTGCGGCTTCAATACTAATAGATCCAATAACACAGCTTTGTGCATATAAATCTTCAGCTCTAAATAAGCCTTGTAGTGCAAATGCAGTAGATGCTTGTGTGCCATTTAATAATGCTAGGCCTTCTTTTGCTGCAAGGGTAAGCGGTTTAAGCTCTGCTATTTTTAAGCCTTCTTCGGCACTAATAATATTACCTTTATAGCGCATGTTACCCTCACTGAGTAAAGGTAGGCACATATGCGCAAGAGGGGCTAAATCGCCCGACGCACCCACAGAGCCTTTTTTAGGTACGCATGGGTAGACTTCACTATTAAGCAATTGCATAAAAAATTCGATAACTTGCAGGCGAATACCTGAGTAGCCACGAGACAGCGAATTAATTTTTAAGGTGATCATCAGCCTTACTGTACTGTCATCCATGTATTCGCCAATACCCGCTGCATGCGAAAGTACAATGGAGCGCTGTAATAATTCAAGTTCATCATCGGCAATTTTAGTATTGGCTAATAATCCAAAGCCGGTATTTATTCCGTATACAGTGCGGTGTTCGTTAATTACATTTTGAACGGTTTGTGCGCTTGCTGCTATTTGTGACTCAGCATGCTTGGCAAGGCTTAACTTTACTGATGAATTATTAATTTTTCTCAGCGTGCTTAAATCAAGCGAGCCAGGTGTGAGAGTAAGTTCTACCATGATCATTCCTCGTTTAGCATTGGTAAGTCTAAGTTTTGCTCTTTAGCACAGGTTTTTGCGATGTCGTAGCCCGCATCTGCATGGCGCATTACGCCAGTTGCAGGGTCGTTCCATAACACACGGCCAACACGCTCTTTGGCTTCGTCTGTTCCATCGGCAACAATAACCACACCAGAGTGCTGACTAAAGCCCATGCCAACGCCACCACCATGGTGAAGCGATACCCATGTAGCGCCACTTGCTGTATTAAGTAATGCATTAAGTAATGGCCAATCTGATACTGCATCAGAGCCATCTTTCATGCTTTCTGTTTCACGATTAGGGCTTGCAACAGAGCCTGAGTCTAGGTGATCGCGACCAATGACTATCGGTGCTTTAAGCTCGCCATTTTTAACCATTTCGTTAAAGGCCAATGCAAGGCGTGCTCTGTCTTTTAAACCAACCCAACAAATGCGTGCAGGTAAGCCCTGAAATTGAATACGTTCACGCGCCATATCTAGCCAATTATGTAAATGTGCATCATCGGGAATCAGCTCTTTTACTTTTGCATCGGTTTTATAAATATCTTCTGGGTCGCCCGATAAGGCTACCCATCTAAAGGGCCCAATACCTTGGCAAAATAAAGGTCGAATATAAGCAGGAACAAAGCCTGGAAAATCAAATGCGTTGGTAACGCCTTCATCAAATGCCATTTGGCGAATATTATTACCATAGTCAGTTGTTGCAGAACCTGCTTTTTGCAGCGCTAGCATGGCGTTAACTTGCACTGCCATTGATTGCTTAGCCGCTTTTACTACGGCTTTCGGATCTTGCTCACGCATTTTTGCTGCGTGCTCCATTGTCCAGTTTTGTGGTAAGTAACCATTTAATGGATCGTGAGCAGATGTTTGATCTGTGACTACATCAGGGGTAATGCCTGTTTTAACGAGTGTACTAAATACATCGGCAGCGTTGCCAAGTAAGCCCACCGAGAGGGCCTCACCTTTAACACATGCATCGGTTATTAATTGCAGTGCATGTTCAAGGTTCGTTGCTTTTACATCAACGTAACCTGTTTTTATACGAAAATCGATTCTGCTTTCATCGCACTCAACAACAAGTGCGCTAAATCCAGCCATTGTGGCTGCAAGCGGTTGTGCGCCGCCCATGCCGCCAAGACCACCTGTTAATACCCATTTTCCTTTAGCTTGACCGTCAAAATGCTGTTTTGCCATGGCAACAAACGTTTCGTAAGTGCCTTGCACTATGCCTTGCGAGCCAATGTAAATCCAAGATCCGGCAGTCATTTGCCCATACATCATCAAGCCTTTTTTATCGAGCTCGTTAAAGTGTTCCCAATTTGCCCAATGCGGCACTAGATTTGAGTTGGCAATCAGTACGCGCGGTGCATTACTGTGGGTTTTAAATACGCCGACGGGTTTGCCCGATTGTACAAGTAGGGTTTCGTCGTTTTCGAGCCTATCGAGGGTTTCTATAATTTTGTCATAACTTGGCCAATCGCGTGCTGCACGGCCAATACCACCATACACAACAAGCGAATGAGGATGTTCTGCAACCTCAGGATCTAAATTATTCATGAGCATGCGTTTAGCCGCTTCAGTTTGCCAGCTTTTAGCGCTTATTTTATCGCCATGCGGTGCACGTATTACGCGACTTGTGTCGAGTCGGTTGTTCATGTTTTGCTCCTGTTGTATATACAAGGTTGTTAATTATAAAAAAAGCGCAATAAGCGCAATTTTTTTGTTATTTTTTAAATGTTAAATGGCCACCTAAGCGGTATTTACTGCCAGGTGATACAAGGCGTGCAAAGCTTACAATGCCATGAATAGACCATGTGCGTCGAATAACTTGTAAGCATGGCTCTTCGTTATATAAATTGAGCCATTGGCACATTTCGCTGTTTGGCATAATGGCTTCTACGGTATGCCTTGCTTGAGTTAGCGGTGCAACGCTCGATAGATATTCATGAGGAGTGAGTGCCGTAAAATCTTGCTGTAGATAGCCACTAGCAAGTGCTGGATTTACAAAGCGTTCTTCTAGCTGCAAAGGGCTATCGTTCTCATTGTGTACGAGTACACTGCGATATACTACGCTGTCAATTTCAACACCAAGTGCAATAGCTATGGGCGCGACTGCATTTATAGATTCAAGTATGAGTACATTACAGGTGTAGTTCCCGTTGCGCTCTTTTACTTCATCAGCAATATTTTTGATTTCGAGTAATGATGACTGCGATTTAAATGTGGCAACGAATGTACCTAACCCTTGGCTGCGCGTTAAAATACCGGCTTCGGTTAGTTCGCTTAGCGCTCGACGAGCCGTCATTCTGCTCACGCTAAATTGACTAGCCAGCTCGTTTTCAGAGGGCACACGTTGATTTTCTTGCCATGTGGCGCTGCGAATTTTATCAACAATAAATTGTTTTATTTGCGCAAATTTAGGTGTCGTCATTAAATTAATGGTTACATTGAAAGTAAACTATATAAACAAGATGGCATAATTACCTTGTATATACAAGGTGAATTGCTAGACTATATTTTCATCATAATAGGGCAAAAAAGGGTATAAGATGCAAAGCACATCACAACATTATGAGTTAGAAGATCTCGACTTACTTTTAACCGACGCCAATATTGCCACTATGGATAGCAGTATCGATGCGGCTTATGGTGCCATTGAGAATGCAGCAATAGCCATTAAAAATGGTGAGATTGTGTGGCTTGGAAAGCAGTCGACATTACCAAGTTTTGATGTTTTTGCAACGCCGACATTAAGTATAAAAGGGCAATGGCTAACGCCTGGATTAATCGATTGTCATACGCATTTAGTGTTTGCAGGTTCAAGATCGCAAGAGTTTGAACAACGCTTGCAAGGAGTTAGCTATGAGCAAATTGCAGCACAAGGCGGTGGCATAGCGAGTACGGTAAAAGCGACTAGAGCGGCTGATCGAGAACAATTATTTGTTGATGCAAAAGACAGACTCAATACTTTGTTAAAAGAAGGGGTTACCACAGTCGAAATTAAGTCAGGCTATGGGTTAGATACTGAAAACGAAATAAAAATATTAGAAGTCGCCCGCTTGTTAGGTGAACACCATCCTATAGATATTAAAACTACGTTTTTGGGAGCACATGCTTTACCGCCAGAGTACAAAGGCCGTGCTGATGAGTATATTGATCTAGTTTGTACAGAAATGCTTGAGCAAGTAGTTGCTAGTGATCTTGCTGATGCTGTCGATGTATTTTGTGAAAATGTAGGATTTAGTTATGCACAAACCAAGCGTGTTTTTGAAGCCGCTAAAAAGCACAATCTTCCAGTTAAATGTCATGCTGAACAGTTATCTAATCAACATGGTGCTAAGCTAGTAGCGCAGTTTAATGGTCTTTCGGCCGATCATATTGAGCATCTTGATGAAGAGGGGGTAAAAGCAATGGCACAAGCAGGTACTGTTGCCGTGTTATTGCCTGGTGCATTTTATTTTTTGAGAGAAACTAAATTTCCACCCATTGAACTACTCAATCAATATAAGGTGCCGATAGCGATAGCCAGTGATTTTAATCCCGGAACTTCGCCATTATGCTCTGTGCAGTTGATGATGAATATGGCATGTACTCTATTTAGGTTAACGCCGGAACAGGCCTTATTAGGCGTAACTCAAAATGCGGCTAAGGCATTGGGATTAAAAGATCGTGGTGTGCTAAAGGTGGGTGCCAGAGCTGATATAGCGCACTGGGAAATAGGTCATCCATCACAGCTGAGCTATCAATTTGGTGTAAATAAACTGTTAAATCTATGGGTTTTGGGTAAACTTAATTAGTTTGAATTAATTTGGTTCACAATAAATATGCTTATACTGAATTTTTTAATCAATACGAGCGGTACAGATTTGGGAATTTTAGCTGATAGCCGTTTTGCTATTTTTTTTAGCGGTGCGTTGCTTATGGCGATGATTGCTACTTTGCTTGTTGTTAAAAGTAACAGTATTAAATTTAGTTATTTATGTATTGCGCTGATTGGCTTTGCGATTTTGAGCAATGAAACGCCTTGGCTTGTTATTTTACTTACCTTTGGGTTTTGCTTTTATTTATGGCAAGCTTTTGAGCATAATAATTGGGCTATGATCATGGTCAGTGCAGCTGCAGGCTTATTGTTTGTATTACTGCTAAGTGCCTATTTTTTAATACATATCCCTTTATTTTGGGTCGTGCTCGCTATCCTATTGTTAACATTAGCAGGTTTTTTCAATGATAATGCAGCTATAAAAAATCAACGAATAGAAAATACACCAGAGCAAGAAACATTTATTGATAACTCGCCTCTTGCCGCCTTCAGTAATATAAGTAAATTGCGTAAAAAGGTTGATGAGTGGTGTATTAATAAACCACTCAACGCCGTACTTGTTATTATCCGTTTAGAAGGTTTTGAGCAGGTAAATCAGCATTTAGGACGTAATTTTGGAGATTTACTTTTAGCGCAATCGGCCAATAGAATAAAGGCGCTATTAGAGAGTGATGAGGTTGTTAGCTTAGCCCCACAAGAGAAGCTTGCGCATTTGGGCGGGCTCAACTTCGCATTTATTTGTGATCTCGCGAATCAAAAGCATATTCATGAGCAGCTAATACAAAAAATACTAGATGCAACACTTAAGCCTTTTAATGTTGCCAATTGCACCGTTGAAGTAAAAGCAAGAGCAAGCTATGTGGATTGTACAGAGCAAAAAAATGACTTTGATAATTTAATATCCTTTGCTTACCTTGCGCTTGATAGTTACCCAGATAGACAAGTCATTGCTTATCGAAAACAAATGATGGTTGAGCAATTAGAACAGCAAGCTAGGTTAAAGGAGCTGGCCAATATCGATTTTTCGAGTGAATTTGAGTTATATTTTCAACCCATAATTTGTAATGAAAATGGAAAGATTGAGTTTTTAGAACTACTGCTGCGTTGGCAGCATCCAAAGCAAGGTATTTTATCGGCTAACCGATTTATTGATGACATTAAAATTGCGGGGCTTGCTTTTCAATTAGCGACGTTTGTGATGGAGCGAGCGGCGGAGCTGGCGATGGCGTTACGCATGGAAGGTATGGCGATACCGCTCAGTGTTAACGTATTTGGTCCTGAGATGCTAAATGAAGAATTTGTAGAGTTTGTTGACAACATAACAAAAGATCATCAATTAGAAACTGGCGATTTAATTGTTGAATGTCCATTGCATATTTTTACTAACTTAGACAGTAAAGGTAAAGCAATGATTGCTCGACTTAATAATATTGGTTTAAAAATATGTGTTGATGGCTTAGGCGATAATCCTGTGCTGCTGTCTAAATTACCCAGCTTGGCCGTTGAATATATTAAAGTTGCGCCATCATTAACCGCTGATTTTAGTAATCAAAATACGATACGCAGTTTGATCGGTGGTATGGTTGAAATGCATAACCAGCAAAAAACAAAAGTTATTTTTGAAGGGATTGAAACGCTTGAGCAACTGAGATTTATTAAAAGCTTAAATGCTTATGCCGCACAAGGTTATTACTTTGGGCACCCACTAAGTAGTGTAGGCTTAATGAGCTGGCTAAAGCAGTGGCTATTAGCTCAGCGTTAAAGGCTCTCTTTAGATTGTATGTAGCTATTGACGAGTGCCGTTATTACTTGCCCACAATGCTGCATTCCACTATCTAGTCCATTGGGGTGTTGACTCGGTGCCGCTTCACATAAATGTAGGTATGTAGATTGACGTTTTTTAGCTGCTAAATGTACAAAATGTTCAGTGTCGCTGACGCTAAATCCACAGCATGTATAAGCACTAACCGGCATACCAGTAATGCTATCTAAATCAACTTCTACACCTAGCGGTGCTTCATCAAAACAATTTAGTGCATTATTAATTGCTTGAGTAAGAGTAATCTCTCGTTTAACTTGTATTGCTTGATAACTATTAAACTTAAAGTTGGCTTCATTCATTGCTGTAATAATTGCTTGGTTGTTCTTTAACTCATGTAAGCCAATAACATGGTAATTATTTAAATGTTTTTCGTTGTATGCATAGCGAAAACCATTGCCACTATGGCGACCTTCACACTCTCTAAAATCAGCATGGGGATCAAAGTTTATCGCATTTATTGGTGTGTTTTTATGCTTGCTCAGCGCTCGAATAATTCCCAAGCAGTTGTTGTGTCCGCCACCAATTATTATGGGTTCAAGTCCTGCTTTAAAAATAAGATTCAAAACAGATTCAACGCGTTCATCAAGTTGTTGGCACAAAGCGCGTAACTGAGTTAATTGTTGAGTTTGTTGATTATCGAGTAGATTACTTTGCGCCATTAAATCATCAACATTAACTTCACCCAACAAAAGTACTTTTTGAGTCGTGATAAATTGATTATGAGGCTGGTTTAAAAAGCGTTTTAGAAATGCTGACCATGCTTGATTTGCACCGCCATTACCTAAGTTTGCTTTGGGGCCAATATCTTCGCAAATACCAAGAAGAACATAGCGAATACCAAATTGTGCAGCGTCAACAAGAGCTTGTTGTACGTTTACTTGGGTGTCGAGCAAGGCCATTGTTTGCCAAGCTTTTTTCTCGTTTGCGCGGGTAGAGCAAAGTGCTGTAACCGCGCTTTCATCATATACTTTTAATTGAATGGTCACGTTATATTTCTACGACTTCCAATTCTAGTTCCTCAGCAGATAGAACGATGCCTGTGCTGTCGGCATAAATAAAGTCGTCATCAAAAAAGGATACGCCAGCAAAGTTAACACCTATAGCGTCTTCGCCTGCACCCTCACTGTCGGCTGCAACAGGAATAGAAGCAATGGCTTGAATGCCTAAATCAAGCTCTTCAAGCTCGTCTACGTGGCGCACTGCGCCGTAAACAATAATGCCATTCCAGTTATTTTCAAGTGCTAACTCGGCCAGTTCAATATCAATAAGTGCACGACGAGTTGAGCCACCGCCATCAATAAGCAGCACTAAGCCTGTACCATCTTGAGAAAGCAATTCGCGGATCAGTTCATTATTTTCAAAACATTTGACCGTTTTAATGCGGCCACCAAAGCTGTGTCGACCACCAAAGTTGATGAACATAGGCTCTAGCACGTCAACCACATCAGCAAAGTGGTCACATAAGTCAGAAGTGCTGTAATCCATTATTTTATCCTCAAAAGATACATTAATTTATACCTCAGTATACCCTCCTTATATGCAATAACAACGACTTAATCGCAGTAAATTTAGCCAAAACAAAGCCTAAATCAATAATAGCAACAATAGTGTCTTAAAAGCGTCACTCAATTGTTATTTACAACACCTAAGCTAAATCAGTGTTCATATATTATGCAGCGTGGAGTAAGTGATGGATGATAATAATATGCTTAAAAAGGTAGCTCAGGTGGATGAGCAATTATTTTTAACTCTGTTTAATTGCAACTCACCTAGATGGCTTAAAGTAATAGCATTTGGGTTGTCTAAAAGCGGCGATGGTGGTTTGTACTTGCTTATGTGCGCAGCTGTTTGGTGGCTTAGCAATAACGAGCAGCACCAATTACTACCCATTACAATTTTGGTTGGCTTTGCCATAGAAAGACCCATCTATTTTTTAGCGAAAAAGAGCTTTGCCCGGGTGAGACCTTGTGATTGCTTAGTTACGAATGCGTACATAGTACCCAGTGATAAATTTAGTTTACCGTCAGGGCACAGTGCCGCCGCATTTCTTGTTGCTATTATATTGAGCAATTTTTTCCCTGAGTATGTGTGGTTGTTATTTGGCTGGGCTTCTAGTGTGGCAATTTCTCGTGTGGTCTTAGGTGTACACTTTCCTGCAGATATTATTCTCGGTGCAATTATTGGCAGTTCTTGTGGCTTATTTGCATTAGTCTTGGTGGTTCCTGTATGAAAATACTGTATGGCATTCAAGGCACTGGTAATGGTCACATAACGCGAGCTCGTGTTATGGCGAGCTGTTTTAAACAACATGGAATTGATGTTGATTATATTTTTTCAGGGCGTGCTACTAAAGACTATTTTGATATGCAGGAATTTGGACATTATAAGAGTTTTCGAGGGTTATCTTTTAACACTAAAAATGGTCAAATAAAAAGCTTACAAACAGTTAAAAATGCGCGGATTTGTGAGTTGGTTTCAGATATAAAGTCACTCGATATAAAACAGTATGATTTTATACTTAACGACTTTGAACCAATTACGGCATGGGCTGCAAAACGTGCAGGCGTTCCTGTTGTAGGAATTAGCCACCAAGCGGCGTTTTTATCAGACAGCGTGCCGATGTTCAGCCGAGGTATTTTACGTAAATCTTTAATTAAATATTATGCCCCAGCAAACACTTATCTCGGTGTTCATTGGCAGCCATTTGCAGATAATATTATTCCTCCTTTTATCGCAAACCATCAACATGGTAACCCTGTTGCAGTAATGAATAAGGTATTGGTATATTTACCATTTGAAAATTTAAATAGCATTATCGATTACTTAAAAGATTTCCCCGAAAAAGAGTTTTATTGTTACCACCCTCATGCATCAAATCAGTCAATGGGGCATATTCATTTACGTGCTCCATCGCGTGTTAGTTTTTTAAATGACTTAGCCAATACCAGTGGTGTTATTGGTAATGCAGGGTTTGAGCTGGCAAGTGAGGCGCTTAAGCTAGGTAAAAAGCTACTTTTAAAACCACTTGATGGGCAGTTTGAGCAAGGCGCGAATGCGCAAACGTTGTTATCAATGAGGATGGCGCATGTAATGAATTATTTAAACCCGCAAGCACTAGATGATTGGAATAGTGCCCCACAAAATAAACGAATTAATTATCCTAGTGATCCCACACCGTTAATTAACTGGTTGGTAAATAAGCAATGGTGTAATACGCAATCACTGCATAAAGGGCTTTGGGGAAGTGTAAATGTGTCATAGCAGAAATAAATTAAAAATTTACTCTGATAATTGAACCACTTGATCTATGCTTAGCTATACTAGAGAAGAATATTAAATATAGGCTCTTAGAATGAATTTTTTGCAGAATCTTACTATCAAACGTCGCTTGCAATTAAATGCGATTGTTGTTGGCTTAGCAATGATTGTTTTATTATGTGTGATAATTTTTGAATCACGTACCACTTTGAATTTAAATAAAACGATTCAATTGGCGGAAGAGCTTAATGTACATTCATTAGCATTACGTAACCACGAAAAAAACTTCTTGTTTTACAAGCAAGCAGATTCACTGGCTGAGTTTGAAATGAATTTTAAGCAGCTAAGCATTAAAATTACTAAGTTAAAACAATTAATGACTCAGCAGGGGATTTCTGCTGCTCAGCTTGAACGTTTTGAACAACTAATAAACAGCTATAACAACGACTTTAACACGGTTACTACGCTGCAAAAAGAGATTGGGTTGACCCCTAAAGATGGCTTATACGGAAAGCTAAGAAGTGCAGTGCACGAAGTCGAAGTACTATTAAAAGAGCAAGAAAACTACAAGCTTTTATCATCTATGTTACAACTTCGGCGCTCAGAAAAAGATTTTATGCTTAGATTTGATGATAAATATCTAGGCCGCTTTAATGAAAGTATAAATACCTTTAAGCAGCAGATTGCATCGGCTGATTTGTTAAGTAGTTATAAAACAAAAATAACCCCGCTAATTGATACCTACCAAAATGAGTTTAAAACACTTGTGCAAGCGCAAACTGAATTAGGGTTAGATCTCAACTCTGGTGCGCTGGGTGTTATGCAAGAGAGCGTAAATAAAAGTGAAAAAATTGTTACTCAAATCGTTCAAGATACCAAGCTACAAGTTGAAAAAAGCGTAGAGCAAGCGCAGTTTTTAGCTATTCTCGTTTTTGTTATTGCAGGTGTTATTGTTTTAGCTTTGGTTTATTTTACTAGTCGCTCAATTATCATTCCTATTGAACGTGTTTATCATACTATAAATGATATTCGCCGCAGCAATGATCTTACTATTTTGATAGAGCAGACTGGCAAAGATGAAATCACCACGATGACAGTCGACTTCAATAGCTTAATCGGTGACTTTAAACACCTAGTTAACGATGTTAATGGGGCTTTGAATACACTTAATATTGCCACAGAGCATTTGTCAGAGAATACAGCAGCAACAAGCTCTGGTATGCAAGAGCAATTGCATGAAGCTGATATGGTGGCAACGGCAGCCACTGAGATGCAAGCAACAATTCAGGATATTTCACATAATACTGAGGCTGCGGCTAAAAAAGCTGAATCAACCAACTTGAGCGCACAGCAAGGGCGTAATGAGGTTGAGTCAACCGTTAAGCAAATTAGAGAGCTGTCTGGCTCACTGGGAGATGCATCGAGCGTTGTTTCTCAATTAGAAAAAGATGGTGAGACTATTGGATCTGTACTCGATGTGATTCGTGCCATTGCAGAACAAACCAACTTATTGGCACTTAACGCAGCGATTGAAGCTGCAAGAGCTGGTGAATATGGACGCGGTTTTGCGGTTGTAGCAGATGAAGTTCGTTCATTAGCAAAACGTACCCAAGAGTCCACAAGTGAGATTGAAGGTATAATAAGTACTTTGCAGCAGCGTACACAAGAAGTCGTCAGTATTATGCATAAGTGCCGCTCACAGGGGGACGAAAGTGCATCGCAGGCAATTAAAGCTGGCGATTTACTTGGAGCAATAACGGAAGATGTACAAACGATAATGGAAATGAGCACACAAATTGCCGTAGCCATTGATGAGCAAAGCCAAGTGGCATCAGAGGTAAATAAAAACGTAGTGCGTATACGCGATATTGCACAAAGCGCATCAGAAAATGCATCTAGCAATGCACAAACAAGTGAAGAAGTATCTCAACAATCTCGTGTGCTATTTGCTGCTATTGATAAGTTTAAGGTGTAATCAACAAGCTATTTATAACTTACAATAAACTATTAAATGGCCAATAAGGTTTAAGGAATAAACTTTATTGGCACACTATCTTTATTGTTTTTATGCTCGTTTATACGTTGTAAATATTCATCCCACAGTGCGCTTTGCTGCTCTTGTAGTTTTGCAAAATATTGCCAGCTGAATAATCCACTATTATGACCATCATCAAAGCCTAAACGAAGCGCATAGTGCCCAACGGGTTCAATACTGTTAATACTCACAGATTGCTTATTAAACACTAACTTCATCGGACCTGAACCATGTCCTTGTACTTCAGCAGATGGAGAATGGACGCGTAAAAATTCACTACTAAATACCGATTTGCTTTCGTCATCAAAGTAAATATCTACGTTTTTACTTATGCTGTGGTAATGTATTTTTGTTACGTGTTTCATTTTTATCCCATTAAAAAGCCCCCATAACGGAGGCTTTTAGTATAAGGGGTATCAATTAAAGAATGAAGCGGCTTAAGTCTTCATCTTCAACCAATGCACCTAGGTGTTTTTCAACATAAGCGGCGTCAATAATAAGTGACGAACCTGCTTTTTCAGAAGCGTCGTATGAAATCTCTTCCATTAACTTTTCCATCACAGTATGCAAACGGCGAGCACCGATATTTTCAGTTTTTTCGTTAACTTGCCATGCCGCTTTTGCAATACGATCAATAGCATCATCACTAAACTCAACAGTTACCTGTTCAGTTTTTAGAAGCTCTCGTTGCTGCTCTGTAAGCGATGCATGAGGTTCTGTGAGAATGCGTTTGAAGTCATCAGCAGTAAGCGCTTCAAGCTCTACACGAATTGGCAGGCGACCTTGTAGCTCAGGGATCATGTCAGATGGTTTTGCCATTTGAAATGCACCAGAGGCAATAAACAACATATGGTCAGTTTTAACCATGCCGTGTTTAGTGTTTACTGTTGAACCTTCAATAAGCGGCAGTAAATCGCGCTGCACACCTTCACGGCTAACATCAGGACCTGAAGAATCACCACGCTTACAAATTTTGTCTATTTCATCAATAAACACAATACCATTTTGTTCTACTGCAAAAATAGCTTGTTCTTTTAGCTCTTCAGGGTTCACTAATTTCGCGGCTTCTTCTTCCGTTAATAGTTTGAAGGCTTCTTTGATTTTTAGCTTACGTTTAGTGCGTTTGTCGCCACCCATGTTTTGAAACATGCTTTGCAGCTGGTTGGTCATATCTTCCATACCAGGGGGCGCCATAATCTCTACGTTTGGCTGTGTTTGAGCTAAATCAATTTCAATTTCTTTATCATCTAGCTGGCCTTCACGTAGTTTTTTACGAAACGTTTGACGTGTTGAGGAGTTATCATCACGCTGTGTTTCGCCGTATTGATCTTTAACAGGAGGAAGCAAGGCATCTAAAATACGCTCTTCGGCCGCTTCTTCTGCGAGATGTTTAAATTTTTTGGTTTGCTGCTCACGAGTCATTTTAATCGACACGTCGACTAAATCACGGATGATCGTATCAACTTCTTTACCAACATAGCCAACTTCGGTGAATTTTGTCGCTTCTACTTTAATGAATGGCGCATTCGCTAATTTTGCTAAACGGCGTGCAATTTCTGTTTTACCTACGCCAGTTGGGCCAATCATTAGAATGTTTTTAGGTGTCACTTCACCACGTAAATCTTCATTAAGTTGCATACGGCGCCAGCGATTGCGAAGTGCAATAGCCACTGCTTTTTTTGCATTCGCTTGGCCAATAATATGTTGATCTAGTTCGTGAACAATTTCTCTTGGGGTCATTGCAGACATAGCGGTTCCTATTATAATTCTTCGATGGTTTGGAAATTATTAGTGAATACACAGATATTGCCTGCAATAGTTAAGCTTTTTTCGACGATTTCACGAGCGCTTAAGTCGGTATTTTCTAATAAGGCTGTTGCTGCAGATTGGGCAAAATTACCGCCACTGCCGATGGCGATTAGATCATTCTCTGGCTGCACCACATCACCGTTACCGGTAATAATAAGAGATGCAGTTTCATCTGCTACAGCGAGCAATGCTTCGAGTTTTCGAAGAGCCCGATCGCTGCGCCAGTCCTTAGCCATTTCGACCGCTGCTTTGGTTAGGTTGCCTTGGTGCATTTCTAATTTACTTTCAAAGCGTTCGAAAAGGGTAAAGGCATCAGCAGTACCGCCGGCAAAGCCAGCAATTACTTTGCCATTATAAAGGCGTCTAACTTTACGGGCGTTGCCTTTCATTACGGTGTTACCAAGAGATACTTGGCCGTCACCGCCGATTACAACTTTGTCGCCGCGGCGTACACTTACGATAGTAGTCATGTTATTCCTCATCATCGAGCTGTAGAGACAACTCGTAAAAAACGATTATGATGAGGTTATATGGGTGAATGGTTTATTTTCAAGTCCAGTTCCAAATTCCGCAGCTGACTATATTCACACGTTTAAGCTTGTTTTTATCACTTTCGGCTTGGCGTTTGGTTTTATAAGGCCCTAAACGCACCTTGTGCCAAGTGCCTTCTTGCTTAATTTCAGATATAAGTCCTGCAAATGCAATTTTAGCTTTGAGTGATTCGGCTTGGGCGTGGGTTTTAAATGAACCACATTGCATAACGTAAGGACCTTTTTGCTCAAGCTGTTTTACCTCAACTTGAATTTCGTGGTTTCTAATTTCTTTAATAAATGCGGGCGTACGTGGGATAACCACTTCGACCTTTTTTTCAGCTGTCGTCGGGTTAGCCTGCTTTTCTACCAGCTTAGGATCGGCGTTACTTTTAATAAACCATAACCCGTAGACGAAACCGCCTACAAGTAAAAGAGCAATACTCACTAAAAAAATCGGAAATGGTTTTTTCGCAGGTGCTTGCTTATTGTTTTTTCTGTTTGCTGGTTTTTTGTTAATGTAATCGTGCTGTGCCATAGCGTTATTTTGGCCTTAACCTAAATCATGTCTATAGGGTCTACGTCTAAGCTCCAGCGGACTTTTTGTGCGAGTTTGCTTGAGCTTAAATAATCAACCATTTGCGCAAGATATTGGTGCAGTATGCGGCGATCTTGCGCTTGAATATGTAACTGAAAACGATACATACCTGCGACCCTTTCTAGAGGCGCAGGTATCGGGCCGAGCAATTGTATACCAGATACCCCATTGACTGGAACCAAATCAGTCAAAAAGTCGACGACTTGCTTAATGCTATGTCCTTGAGCACGAACAATAGCCATATTTGTAATTGGAGGGAGATCGGCATCATCGCGTTCACTCAGTGCAAAGCGAGCAAAGTCTTGATATCCATTGTTAACCAAGTCTTGTAAAAGTGGATGCTCAGGAAAGTGGGTCTGCAATAGTACTTGGCCAGGTTCTCCAGAGCGCCCAGCACGTCCTGCTACTTGTGTAACAAGCTGAGCTAAATGTTCGGTTGCTCTAAAGTCACAGGAGTATAAACCGCTATCTACATCTAAAATAAGCACCAAGCTGACATCAGCAAAGTGATGACCTTTGGCAAGCATTTGTGTGCCAATTAAAATACGTGCTCCCCCTAAGTTAATTTCATCAAGTGCTTTTTCAAGACTCCCTTTTCGACGAGTTGAATCGCGATCAATGCGCGTGATCGGCGTATCAGGGAACTCAGTTGATAAAAACTCTTCTATTTGCTCTGTACCTTTGCCGTTGGGGAATATTTGTGTACTGCCACAATCAGGACATTGATGAGGCACCGGGTATTGATCGCCACAATGGTGGCAAATCATTTGACCAATCGCTTTGTGAAATGTTGCGCTAGTGCTACAGCGTTTACACTCGCTTAGCCAGCCGCACTCATGACAAATAAGCGTGGGCGAAAAGCCTCGGCGATTTAAAAATACCATCACCTGTTTACCACGATTTAAATGCTGACGCATAGTGGCAAGGCTTGCATGGGCTATACCAGCTTGATCGGGCTGGCCTTTCATGTCGAGTAATTTGAATTGGTTGTCGGTCGCGGTTTGTGCACGCTCAGTTAGGCTCAATAGCTGATATTTATTATTAATCGCTTTGTGAAGTGTTTCAAGCGCGGGCGTAGCACTGCCTAATATGAGTGGAATCTTATGCTGAAATGCTCTGTATGCGGCTAAATCACGAGCATGATAGCGAAGGGTATCTTGCTGCTTAAATGAAGAGTCGTGTTCTTCATCAACCACTATCATACCGAGTTGCAAAAAGGGCAGAAAGATACTCGAGCGAGTGCCTATTACGATTGCACAGCTGCCTTTTTCGCAAAATCGCCATGTTTGGAGTCTTTCGTTATCGGTCAGGGCTGAATGCCAAAGCATAATGGGTGTATCAGGAAAGCGGCGACGAAAGCGATTAACTGTCTGGGGGGTTAAACCTATTTCGGGAACTAATACGAGGGCTTGCTCACCACGCTTTAATACCTCTTCAAGGCACTGTAAATATACTTCAGTTTTACCACTGCCTGTCACACCTTCCAATAAAAAGCTGCTAAAGCCTTTGCTTTGATTAATCGCCGTACAGGCAACCGCTTGCTCTTTATTAAGAATTGGTTTGCTACCAACTTTGGGGGTAATGCTTTGCCATTGGTTATCGTGTTCGATAGTTTGTGTGACAAGTTCTTTATCAATGAGGCTATCGATGGTTTTTTTGCTAAAGCCTAAGGCTTTTAGTTCAGTTAAAGACGACTTACCTGATTGTGATAACTGCTTCAATAAGTTGAGTTGAGTTTTGGCTTTTAATGACGGTACTTTAGCGCCTTTTTCAGTAAGCATTACCATGTTAATGCTTGTTTTGTCTGGTGATTCACCTTGGCGTAGTGCACTAGGCAGAGCTATATGAATCGTTTCGCCCAAAGGGTAGCAATAATAACGAGCGGTAAAGCTAAGAAGCGCTAAGTGTTGCGTAGATAAAATAGGAGCATCGTCAATGACTTCAAGAATACTTTTAATTTTATTTTCAGGAACTTCAGTGCTGGTTTTTAAAGCTAATATAACGGCCACTTTACGTTGGTTGCCAAAAGGGACTAAAACACGCATTCCAGGCTTTAGATCCGAAACCAAGCCTGAGAGCTGTTCATCTACTTTATAATCAAAGGTGCGCGGTAACGGGACTTTTATAGCAACTTCAACAAAACGCATAACAACTCAACTAATAAAATTAATGGTATAATGTACTAAATATACGGTTAAAAACCTACTAGCAAATTATAACCGTTTTATTATTTGATTACTTTTTTAGCAAAAAAATATAATTAAACCTTGTGTGCTTGGTAGTTGTTGGATAAAATCCGCCACCAACAAATTTGTTTTAACGACGTATGGTACCAAACTACGGGTTTGGAGAGCGATGCGGCCTTAACTAGAGGTTTCTATGAAAGAAGGTATTCACCCTAAGTACGAAGTAATTTCAGCAACATGTTCATGCGGAAATGAATTCGAAACAAGCTCTACTCTTTGTAAAAACATTCACTTAGACGTATGTTCTGCGTGTCACCCGTTTTACACTGGTAAGCAAAAAGTTTTAGACACTGGCGGACGTGTTGATCGTTTCAACAAGCGTTTCGGTGCACTTGGTAGCAAGAAGTAATTTTTGCTATTTAGTTAAAGGAAGCACCTTAGGGTGCTTTTTTTATGCCTAAAATTCATCTTTTATTTACTTTTCCTGCCTATTTTGACGTTATCTTCTTTGCATAACTATTTCCTGTTCTTATTCTGAGTATGCATAAACCTTTGCAGACAAAGTACGCAATAGTCTCTATATTTTGAAGTGTTCAATTTTTAACTAAGTTGTTAAATGTAGCTAACGTGAAGATAAATGTTTTTAAAGTAGAGTATTAAGCTGTTTATAGTTATTTATACTAAAAATTTGACAGTCGTTTTTAGAGAAAACGACTCGCGGCTAAAAGTACCTCTAAAATTCTTTTTATATGAATTTCTATTTATGAAATGTCAGTATATCTTCGCAAAGTTACTGAAAAACCTCTTAAAATCAATGAATCTAGCATATAACAGGATAGACCTGATATTGCTTGGAATTTAAAAATAATAAGGGTATCGTAACCCAGACAACACCTCTCACTTTAACTTAAATTGCAGGATACAATCGCGTTATGTCAGACTTTCGTGAACAAGCACTACATTACCATTCTCATCCCGTTCCAGGAAAAATCAGCATTGAGCTAACCAAGCCTGCCGAAACGGTTCAAGATTTAGCCCTAGCATATAGCCCAGGTGTTGCTGAACCTGTGCGTGAAATTGCTGCTGATCCTGCAAATGCTTATAAATATACCGGTAAAGGTAATATGGTTGCGGTCATTACTAATGGTACTGCAATTTTAGGTCTGGGTAATTTAGGGCCACTCGCATCTAAACCCGTAATGGAAGGCAAGGCTTTATTATTTAAGCGTTTTGCAGGCCTAGACTCGATTGATATTGAAGTTAAGCACCGTACTACCGAAGACTTTATAAATACAGTTGCAAATATAGCAGATACATTTGGTGGCATTAATCTCGAAGATATTAAAGCACCAGAGTGTTTTGAAATCGAAAAAGCGTTAATTGAGCGCTGTAGCATTCCAGTTTTTCATGACGATCAACACGGCACCGCCATTGTTACCGCTGCAGGTATGCTTAATGCGCTTGAGGTACAGGGAAAGTCAATTGAAGATGCGACTATTGTTTGTTTAGGGGCCGGTGCCGCTGCTGTTGCGTGCATGGAGTTACTAATTAAGTGTGGTGCGCTACGCGAGCATATCTATATGTTAGATCGCAAAGGGGTTATTCACACACGCCGTGATGATTTAAATGAGTACAAGCAATTGTTTGCCAATAATACCGATAAACGTACGTTGCAAGATGTAATTGCAGACGCAGATGTATTTGTTGGTGTATCGGGACCTAATTTATTAGGTGCTGAAGATTTAAAGTTAATGGCTGATAAGCCGGTTGTGTTTGCGTGCTCAAACCCAGATCCTGAAATAGATCCTGCACTCGCACACAGCGCACGTAACGATTTAATTATGGCAACAGGGCGCTCTGATTACCCTAATCAGGTTAACAACGTTTTATGTTTCCCGTTTATTTTCCGTGGCGCACTTGATGTTCGTGCAAGCGCGATTAACGACGAAATGAAAATAGCCGCAGTAGAGGCTATTCGCAGTATTGCTAAAGAGCCTGTACCGGCTGAAGTATTAAAAGCCGCAGGTGTGGATAAATTAGAATTTGGCGCTCATTATATTATTCCAAAGCCGATGGACCCACGTTTACTTCCACGTATAGCAAGAGCAGTAGCGCTTGCTGCTGTTGAGTCGGGTGTAGCGCGTATTGAGCTACCTGAAAACTATATGCAGTAAAGTATGCAGTAAAGTATGCAGTAAAATATGCAGTAAAATTCAGTTATAAAAAAACCTCAGTAATTACTGAGGTTTTTTTATGTTTTTTAAACGCTTAATCTTCATTTAAAACAGGTACTTCAAGCCCCATTTCTTGCATTATTTTTTTCACTTCTTCAGGTACTTTTTCGGCATTATCTTTACGTAAATCGTCGTCATTAGGTAAAGGTTGGCCTGTAAATGCATGTAAAAAAGCTTCGCATAATAGTTCACTGTTTGTCGCATGGCGTAGGTTACTAATTTGACGACGTGTACGTTCATCAGTTAATACTTTTAATACATTTAGTGGGATCGAAACGGTGATCTTTTTAACTTGTTCTGATTTTTTACCGTGTTCTGCGTATGGGTGAATATACTCACCATTCCATTTAGCCATAAGATGTATCGTTGCCTCAGATTATTAATTGCTCACACAAGATAAAAGCGTGTGAATATGCGTGAAATTCTATCGATTTAAAAAAGATAGTCAAATACTTGTTATTTAGCCATCTAGCGGTTTAAATGTTTTGACTTCTTAAATTGAATAAACTACTCTTTTAGACGTCTAAACATCCAAATTAATTAGGTGACAAGTATGAGTGGAAAAAATAAAGCAACTATTGCAGTGCGTAGCGGTATAGAGGCTGATAAACAGCATGGTGCAGTGGTAGCTCCACTCTATTTGTCGACAACGTATTCGTTTGCTGATTTTGATACTAAGCGCCAATATGATTACGGCCGTAGCGGTAATCCTAATCGTGATATTTTAGCTGAAACGCTTGCAGAGCTCGAAGGTGGGGCGCGTGGCATTATTACAGCTACAGGCATGGCTGCTGTGCATTTAGCTACGCAGCTACTTAATCACGACGATACATTGGTGATCCCACACGACTGTTACGGTGGTAGTTATCGTTTATTTACTTCATTACAAAAGCGCGGCTTATTAAAACTTAAAGTTTTAGACTTAACTAAACAACAGAGCCTTGATCAAATATTAGAGATTAAACCAAAATTAATTTGGATAGAAACACCCAGTAACCCAGTATTACGTTTAACTGATATTAAAGCGGTCACTGAAGTTGCAAAACAATGCGGTGCATTGGTTGCAGCAGATAACACATTTTTGTCACCAGCATTACAAAACCCAATTAAATTTGGAGTAGACATTGTCGTGCACTCTACAACGAAGTATATCAATGGCCATTCGGATGTTGTTGGTGGTGCAGTCATAACCGCAACACAAGCACTGGGTGATGAACTTGCTTGGTGGGCAAATAATATTGGTATTACAGGGGCACCTTTTGATAGCTACTTAACATTACGAGGTTTGCGTACCTTAAATATCCGTTTAAAACAGCACCAAGAAAACGCATTAGCAATTGCTAAGTATCTTGAAGAATCTGAGTTTGTTAGCCAAGTTTATTATCCAGGTCTTGAGTCGCATCCTCAACATGAATTAGCGAAAGCACAGCAGCTTGGTTTTGGTGGCATGGTTAGCTTTGATATTAAAGGCGACATACACGATGCGGCTGCATTTTTAACAAGCTTAAAAGAGTTTAGTTTAGCTGAGTCATTAGGGGGAGTGGAGAGTCTAATTTGCCACCCTGCGACAATGACTCATGCAGGAATGGAAGAAGAAGCACGCTTAGAAGCGGGGGTGGGCGATACGCTTATCCGTATTTCGGTTGGTATTGAAGATATACATGATTTACTTGCAGACTTTGATCGCGTATTTAATCTTGTTAAACCAGGGTATAAAAAGAACGAAAGTCACGCAGGGAAAAGGGCTGGCGTTTCTAATAACAATGTTAAATTAAGTGCTGCTCATCCGGCACTTTGGTGATTAAAATGGATTGGTACAATATGGTTAACTGTGTACATAAATTTGGCGGTTCGAGCTTAGGGTCGGCCGAACGTTATCAAAGTGTGGCAAAAATTATTTTAGGGCACACTCAACTAGGTGATTGTGTGGTTGTGTCGGCATCAGGTAAAACAACCGATACCTTAGTAACTTTGTGGCAAAGCTATCAACAAAAAGACACGCAAGCTGTTGCTGATATTGTGTTGCAGTTGAGTAATCATCAAGGTGATTTAATTGAACAATTACTGCGCGCAGATGTTAAGCGCAATGCTTTACATACATTAAACGAAGAGTTAAATTTAATCGCTGAGCTTGCTCAAAATGGACAGTTACAAGAATCTGCATTGCTTGCTCATGGGGAATTATGGTCGGCGCGTTTATTGGCCGCTTATTTACAGCAGCTTAATGTTGAAGCTTGCCTGCAAGATGCCAGAAATCTGTTTATCTTAAATGACGGGCAATTATTACATGCGCAAAATATTCAACAATGTAGTGAGTTAATTGCCAGTAATAAAATTAATGTCGTCACTGGGTTCATTGCGTCCAACAGCCTTGGTGATACCGTAACGCTTGGGCGTAATGGCAGCGATTACAGCGCGACTTTATTAGCAAGTTACTGTAATGCAAAGCACGTAAGTATCTGGACTGATACGCAAGGTATATTTAGCGCCGATCCCCGTAAAGTAAATAAAGCGATTAAGTACGCAAAAGTGTGTCGCGGGCAAGCGAATTTGCTAGCCAGATTAGGCAATCCTGTTTTGCATGCAAAAACACTATCCCCACTTAAAAATACCGACATAAAACTTGCTGTGCGCAGTAGTTACGATGTACAAGCCAGCCAAACCGATATAGTTAAAGAAGGCTGTGTAAAACAAAAGCGTTTTATAACAACCTTACAGAATGTCGATTTATTAGTTATTGAAGGTCTGAGTGAAGGTGAGGTTACTCATGTTAGCCAGCTTATTCAGCACAGCCTTCATCATTTTAGTCAAAATGGAGATACGTATTTAGTGGTACCAGCAGCTTCAACGTATCAGGTAGTAAGCTACTTCGCTGGCAGAGCGAATATTAGTGAATCGAATTTAAATGGTTGTGCGGTTTTAGCTCCTGAGCAGGACGTAAATACGTTAGCTTTACATGCCCTTGATTTACTCAACCTACAAAGTATTCAGCCTCGTTTTGTACATCAAGGTGATGGCTATGTATTACTACTGACAGATCAATTAATTGATAGTGATATTTTAAGTATATTACACGATAAGCTTATTAATAAAGGGCAAGAAGTTGCGCTGATAGTAGCAGGGCTGGGTAATGTCGGTGAAGTATTTATTGAGCAGCTATCTACTCAACTCGATCGTTTATCGGATAACTTTAGCGTCAAACTTGTGGGGTTAGTGCGCTCGACACAGATGCTATTTAATGCCAGTGGTATCAATACAGTACAATGGAAAACTCAATGGCAACATGAAGCAAATAACTACAATGAACATGATTTATTGAGCGCGATCAATGAGCTAGATTATGAGCATAAAGTAGTTGTTGATATAACCGCCAGTGAAAAATTTAGTGCGTTATATACTGATCTTGTTGAACGCAATTGCCATTTAATTAGCGCTAATAAATATGCAGGAACAGCTCCAACTATTTGGTATGAATCACTGTGTAAAAGCATTACAGAAAAAAACTTGCATTGGCGCTATAACACAAGTGTTGGAGCTGGTTTACCAATTAACTTTGCACTCGCTGATTTACAAAATAGTGGCGACAAAATTACGCGCATAGAAGGTGTTTTCTCAGGGACATTATCGTGGTTATGTAGTAAATATGATGGTTCAAAAGCATTTTCTGATTTAGTGCTCGAAGCACAAAGTATGGGCTTTACAGAGCCTGACCCTAGAGAGGATTTATCGGGTCGAGATATGCAGCGCAAGTTGCTGATTTTAGCGCGTGAGCTGGGCATTAAATTAGACCTTGACGATATAGCGTTATCGGCACTTATGCCCGATGAGCTGGCTCAAGGTAGTTGGAATGATTTTATTGATCAAAAAGATCAGTTAGATGAATTTATAAAAGCGCATGCCCATAAAGCGCAATTAGAGAATTCAGTTCTTTGTTACACGGGGTTATTAGAAATAAATCAAGGTAAAATAACCGCGAAGGTTGGTATCAGTTATGTAGCAAAAGGTAATGCTTTGGCTAATTTAACACCTGGCGACAATATATTTGTGATTAACAGTCAATGGTACAGCGATAACGCGTTAGTTATTCAGGGTCCAGGTGCTGGAAAGGAAGTTACAGCAGCTGGCATTCACTCAGATCTATATTGGCTGATGCAAAATTTAAAGTGACAGCATATAGCCAAAAGCAAACAGGCAGCTAAATTAGCTGCCTGTTTATTTGCGAAAATAACCTAAAATAGCTCTTCTTCAGTTTTAGTCTCTTCTTCAAAAATATCAGTTGGCTGCGAAAGTACGTATTTCGTTGGTGCAGTGCCTTTATCAAAGTATTCAAACCGGCTGGTATAGTCATTTTTATGGCTTAACAAGCCAGTCGCTAAATCAATTCGAATTGAAATAAGACCTTCTGGTGGCTCTATCGGCGCCTCTGGTACGCCCTCAAGTGCGGCTTTCATGAACTCAATCCATGCAGGTTGAGCTGTTTTTGCTCCAGACTCAGCACCTGAAATTTGACTGCTATCAAGATTGTTATTGTATGTTGAACGACCTAAAGAATTTCCAGGGTTGTCAAAGCCAACCCAAACAGAGGTCAGCACATTTTTATTAAATCCACTAAACCAAGTATCAACGGAGTCATTAGTAGTGCCTGTTTTGCCAGAAAGATCGCGGCGATCTAATGACTGAGCACGCCAACCCGTACCGCTCCAGCCTGTTTTTTGCGCCCAACTACCTCCGCCCCAAATACCACTGTGCATAGCATCTGCAATTAAAAATGCATTTTGCTTAGAAATAATACGTGACGCACATTGTGTGATTTGGTTAGCTTCATTCTCATTATTTTGGGCTGTAAAGTTGGTAGGGATAGTTGTTGCTTCATTCATTTCTTCATCGCATACAACAACAGGGTTCGTTTTAAATAATATATTGCCGTAGGCATCTTGAATTTCAGAGATAAAATAAGGTTCTATTAGGTGCCCGCCATTGGCAAATGCGCTCATACCACGGGCTAGTTCAAGCGGAGTTATTGATGCGCTACCTAGTGCTAATGATTCGCTGCGATTTATATCTTCATTCTTAAAGCCAAATTTTAGTAAGTGATCGGCGGTACGTTGCAGCCCTACACCACGCAGTAAACGTACGGAAATAACGTTTTTAGATTGTGCTAACGCGCGGCGAATACGAATCGGACCATTATAAATAGCGGGGCTATTTTTTGGTCGCCATGCAACACCTTGGCTTTTATCCCACTGATTGATTGGCGCATCATTTAATATAGACGCTAAGGTGTAACCCTTTTCAAGCGCTGCTGAATAAATAAAAGGTTTAATGTTTGAACCCACTTGGCGTTTAGCTTGCACCGCTCGATTATATTGGCTCTGCTCAAAGCTGTAACCACCTACAATTGCTTTAATACGTCCGTCTTGAGGATTGAGCGATACAATAGCACTTGATGGCTCAGGTATTTGGCTTAGCAAATAACTGTCGTCATTATTTTTACGAAGCCATATCTGCATACCAGGTGCTAGGATGTCGGTCGCCGCTTTTGGTGCAAAGCTCTGGCGGTAACGCGTAATGTATTTACGCGCCCATTTTAAATTATCCCAAGTAAGTGTGCTTTGCATACCATTTTTGAGAATAACATCAGCTGTTTTTTCATTAACAGCAACTACAACTGCGGTTTTTAGAGATCCTAGCTCTTGTACGTTTTGCAGCTCATTAATAATTTGTGATTTGCTAAGTGCTGGTTGAGTTTCTTGCTCCCACAACACCTTTACAGGGCCTCTAAAGCCATGTCGCATATCATAGTTGTGCAAATTATTGATCAGTGCTGTTTGTGCTGCTTGCTGTACATTAGACTCAACCGTTGTAAAAATCTTATAACCAGAATTATACGCTGTATCAATTCCGTAACGGGCAACCATCTCTGCACGTACCATCTCAGATATATAAGGTGCATATAAATCAATTTCTGCCCCATGAAAATAAGCGGTTATAGGTTGATTTGTTGCGTCATTATATTCGGATTGTGTTATGTATTTTTCTGTCAGCATGCGGCCAAGTACTACATTACGACGAGACTTTGCACGTGTGGGGTTACGAATGGGATTGAGTGCTGACGGTGCTTTAGGTAAACCTGCGATCATTGCCATTTGTGCAAGTGTTAAATCTTTTAATTCTTTTCCGTAATACACTTGTGCGGCGGCACCAATACCAAATGCACGATTGCCTAATTCTATTTTGTTTAGATAAAGTTCAAGGATTTCATCTTTTGTTAATATATTTTCTATATGTAGCGCAATAAATATTTCTTTAACTTTACGGATATACGCTTTTTCGCGGGTAAGGAAAAAGTTACGCGCTAATTGCATTGTTATTGTACTAGCACCTTGTTTTTTCTCACCAGTAGAAATAAGTACTAACGCCGAGCGTACTATTCCGATAGGATCTATACCAATGTGGCTGTAAAACCGATTATCTTCTGTTGCTAAAAAAGCATTGATTAAAGGTGTTGGTATTTCGTTTATAGTAACGGGAATACGTCGTTTTTCGCCAAATTGATTTATTAAAAGCCCATCTTTAGTGAATACTTGCATGGGGGTTTGCAGTTGCACGTCTTTCAAAACTTGAACGCTAGGGATATCCGATTTAACGTAATAATAAAGGCTGATTAAAGTGATCAGTCCAAGTAACGTGCAAATGATAAAAAATTGTAAAGTTCGTTTTAATAAAATCACTTATATTTCCCTAAATTGACTCCCAATTATGCATGGAGACTGCTAGTATATATTGATTAAAAAATGAATAATATTTTTTCAGATAAAAATTATAACTTGTTTATTATTAAAACAAAGGTCAAGTTGCAAACATGCTAAGTCAACTATTTCAAAAACCGTCGACTATGATGGTCGGAATTGATATTGGATCGCATTCCATTAAGGCGGTACTTTTAAGTGAAATTGAAACTGGATTTCGGCTAGAGGCGCTTGCCATTGAGCCAATGCCAAAAGGTGCAATGAGTGAACGCGCCATTCAAGATATTGAAGCGATTGGCAATGTAATTATTAAGTTGAAAAGAAAACTACCAAGATCGTTAAAATTTGCCGCTGTTGCTGTTTCAGGCCAAACTGTTATCACAAAAGTGATTTTTATGGATGTGTCATTAACCGATGCTGAATTGGAGTCGCAAATAGAAATTGAAGCAGACAGCTTAATTCCTTACCCCCTCGATGAAGTAAATCTTGATTTTGAAAAGCTCTCAATAAACGAAGCCGATCCAAGTAAGATGAACGTACTACTTTCAGCTGCGCGGACAGAAAGTGTGGAAGCCCGTGTTGGTGCGCTTGAGGTTGCAAATTTAGAAGCGAAGGTTGTAGACGTAGAAAGTTACGCGCTTAGTCGCTCAATGGATGTTTATTATCAGCAACTACCTAGTGATGCATTTAATAAATGCGTAGCTGTTGTTGATATTGGCGCGGTGCTTATGCTTGTAAGTATTGTGCAAGCAGGAGAGACTATATACACCCGAGATCAAATGTTTGGCGGCGATCAATATACAAACAGCATTGTTGCTTATTATAATAAAGGTTTTGATGAAGCTGAAATTGGCAAAACAACGGGCGATTTGCCTCCAAATTATACTTTCGAAGTACTTGCGCCATTTCAGACATCGTTACTTCAACAAGTACGCAGAGCCGTGCAAATGTTTTTAACAACCAGCGGTAAAGATCAAGTTGATTATATTGTTTTAACAGGAGGTACTGCCATGATTAAGGGAGTCGATCGTCTGTTAATTGAAGAGCTGGGTATCCACTCTGTGGTTGTTGAACCTTTTGATAATATGGAAATATCTCCTAAGGTTGATCGTAATGTAATGCAGCGACATAAAACGCAATTTGCAATTGCTACAGGATTGGCATTGAGAGGGTTTTCATCGTGCCACATATAAATTTACTGCCTTGGCGTGAGGAACAGCGCCAAGAGTCGAAGAAGAAATTTGTCACCATTTTAATTGCCATTGTCATTGTATGTTTTGCGAGCATGTATTTGTTGAGTTCATTTTATGGAGCTTTAAAAGATGGGCAAAATTTAAAGAATAGTTATCTCAGTGCAGAGATTAACAAACTTGATAAAAGAATCACTGATATTAGAGACTTAGATAAGAAAAAAGAGAACTTACAACAAAGAATGCGTTTAATAGAAGAGCTACAAAGTAGTCGTAATTTAGGGACTCAAATCATGGATGAGGTGGCAAAAATTGTCCCGGCGGGCGTTTACTTTACAAAGCTAGAGCGCAGAGGTAACCAAATTCATGTTTTAGGGCGTAGCGAATCTAATAATCGTTTGTCGACTATGCTTCGCCAAGTACAAAGCTCCTACCTATTAGAACGACCATCAATGCAAGGTATTGTTGCTGGTAATAAATCATCGAGCCTACTGAGTGACTTTAATATGGAATTTTATGTAAAACCATTCAATAAAATTGGTGAAGTTAACAATGAACCTTGATTTTAAAGTACTTAATGATATTGATTGGAATGAAATAGAGCTTGATAACATCAGTGAATGGCCTATCGCAGTTAAGGCCATTTGCTGCACATTTATTGCGAGCCTTGTGTTGTTTTTTAGCTATAGCTTATTGGTTTCTGATGAAATTAATAGTTATCACAATGCTGTTGCAAAAGAAGTTGAGTTACGAACGACTTACCGCACAAAGTATGCAGTGGGCAGTAAACTTGATATTTATCGTCAACAAATGCTTGAAATGGAAGATAAATTTTCTAAATTATTAAAGCGCTTACCTACTTCAAATGAAACCCCTGGTTTATTAGATGATTTGTCGTATGTAGGAACAACTAGTGGCTTAACATTCTTAAAAATAGGGTGGTTACCTGAAGTTGAAAAAGAATTCTATACTGAATTACCAATAAAGATAGAAGTGGTAGGAACCTATCATGAGTTTGGTGAATTTGTCGGTAAAGTAGCGCAACTCCCCCGTATTGTTAGTTTGCATGACTTTTCTATTTCATCATCAGGTGAAAAACAGTTAACATTTAGCGTAGTGGCAAAAACATATCGTTATGAAGAAGGTCTGCAAAAATGAAGCGCTTGTTTTTAACTTCAGTACTGGCCCTTGTGCTATGCGGGTGTAACGATGACATATCTGAGCAAAAAGAATTTATTGACCAAGTTAAAGCGAGTACAACGCCTAAAGTTGACTCAATTCCTGAATTATTAAAATTTGAACATTTTGAATATAACGCAAAACAATTGCGAAGCCCTTTTGTAGCACCGCAACCAGAGATTATTCAAAATAAACTAACACAAATTAAAAACTGTTTGCATCCAGATCCAGAGCGTACACGCGAAGTGCTGGAAAAATATCCGTTGGATAATTTGGCAATGAAAGGCACAATCGGATCAGCTGAACAAGTATGGGCACTTATTACTGCTGCTGACGCCACTTTGCACCGGGTAACCGTTGGCAACCATTTAGGCAGTTATGATGGAAAGGTAAGATTAGTAACGAATGACTATATAGAGCTTGTAGAATTAATCCCTGATGGGTCTGGTTGTTGGAAAGAGCGCCTGACGAAATTGGAAATGTTAGAGGCGGCAATTGATGGCGCAAATTAATAAGAAAAAAGGTAAAAACAGCATGCATAAGGATGTTCCTTGGCTTAACCGCATCTCGATAATTTTATTTGTTATCGTGAGTGTGTTTACAGCTAACTCCGCTATCGCAACACCGTTACTTTATGATGTTCGTTATAACCCACTGCTTAAAGGTGAAACTGAGTTACAGCTGGTATTTGACGAAGAATTAATTCAAGAGCCTAAAATCCAAGTTTTTAATAATCCGGCACGTATAGAAATGTTATTCAGTGCTGCTCACTTGGAAGAGGGATTAGAAAATGTACCGGTTAATCAAGCGGGCATCAAGAGTGTTACTAGCGCGCTAACAAGTAATGGCTTAAAAGTTATCGTCAATCTTGAGCGTCTAAAAATTTATGAAACACAAATCCATAACAATCTTGTTTCTTTACGTGTCTCTGATAATCCATTAACAGAACATATGGTTGAAGGTGAAAATACTCACTCTCAGGAAATAGCGGGTAATTATATTAACCGCGTTCAATCAATCGATTTTCGTCGAGGCGAAAAAGGTGAAGCGAAGGTGCTTGTTTTTTTACAAGATACTCAAGCAGCAATAGAGGTACATGAAAGCGGCGGTAAAATCATTGCTGACTTTCACCATACTGATATTTTAGATGATTTACTGTATGAGCTAGACGTACTCGATTTTGGAACGATTGTTAGTAAAATAGAAACATTTAAAAAAGATGGTCTAACCCAAATAGTTATTGAGCCAAATGCAGCATTCACTTTCACTTATCAACAAATAGATAATATTTTTACATTAACAGTAGAAAAAGACGATGCTCAAAATGCTTATTTAGATGGTGGTAAAGAGTATCAAGGTCGCCCTATGACCTTAAATTTTCAAGATATTTCTGTTCGGGCTGTGTTGCAAATTATAGCCGGTTACAATAACTTTAATTTAGTGACCAGTGACTCAGTGACAGGCAATATTACGCTACGATTGGATGGTGTGCCATGGGATCAGGCGCTTGATGTAGTGCTTCGTATCAAAGGGCTTGATAAGCGCATGGATGGCTCTATATTGATGGTTGCTCCTTCAGAGGAACTGGCAGCGCGAGAGGCAAAAGATTTAAAGGCAAAGCAAGATGTTGAAAATTTAGAGCCGTTATATAGCGAGTATATTCGTCTAAATTATGCTAAAGCTGAGGAGTTTGCCGATCTACTAAAAACAGATACTAATAGCATCATCACTCAGCGGGGGAGTGTTTCTGTTGATAAGCGCACGAATACATTATTAATAAAGGACACCGCAAAAAGCATTGAAAGTGTGCGCCGCATGGTCGAAACCCTCGATATAGCAGTTAAGCAAGTTGTAATAGAAGCCCGTATGGTCACAGTGCGCGATAACGTAACAGAAGACTTAGGTGTTCGTTGGGGTTTTAGCGATCAGCAAGGTAGTGATGGTATATCGGGCACATTGGAAGGGGCTAATACAATTTCTAATGGTGTTATCCCTGCTATATCAGATAGATTAAATGTAAATTTACCCGTTGCAAATGCGTCAGCAAGTATAGGCATGCATATTGCGAAGCTTGCCAATGGGACATTGATTGATTTAGAGTTAACTGCACTTGAGGAAGAAAATAAAGGCGAAATTATCGCGAGCCCTCGTATCACTACAGCAAATCAACAACAAGCACGTATAGAGCAGGGGACTGAAATCCCTTACGTTGAATCGGCTTCAAGTGGTGCGACAACGGTTAGCTTTAAAAAAGCAGTGCTAAGTTTGCAAGTAACACCACATATTACACCTGACAATAAAGTCATTTTAGATTTAATTATCACTCAAGATACACGAGGGGATACAGTTCAAACTGGAACTGGCCCAGCTGTTGCTATTGATACCCAACAAATAGAAACACAAGTGCTTGTTGAAAATGGCCAAACAGTCGTACTTGGTGGAATTTTTCAGCAACAAATTATAAATTCGACTAAAAAAGTACCAATTTTAGGCGATATTCCATACTTAGGAAGGTTGTTTAAGAGTACCAGTGAGTTTAACGAAAAGCGTGAATTACTGATTTTCGTGACTCCAAAAATACAAATTGATTAAAATAAGATAGTTTTTTGTTAACCAACGGGTAATTATTTAGATTAATTGCTCGTTATATAGCTTTTTATGCTAATTGACTTGAAATGCCCCTGCAATTACTGAGATAATCCCCTCCTTAATTTTGGGGCCAGGTCGTTAGGCGGGGTTTTATTTCAAATTTTAGAGTTCGTTTGTACTAAAAGATATGGCTGAGAAACGTAATATATTTCTAATTGGCCCCATGGGGGCTGGAAAAAGCACAATTGGTCGTCACATTGCCGATCAATTACACCTTGAATTTGTTGATTCTGATCAAGAAATCGAACGCCGAACAGGTGCAGATATTGCATGGGTGTTTGATCTTGAAGGTGAAGAAGGCTTTAGACTTCGTGAAGAATCTGTTATTGGCGACTTAACGGAAATGCAAGGTATTGTACTTGCTACCGGTGGTGGTTCAGTAATGAGTAAAGAAGTTCGAAACAAGCTTTCGGCTCGAGGTATCGTTGTATACCTCGAGACACCGATTGAAAAACAAGTTGCACGCACACAACGCGACAAGCGTCGCCCGTTACTGCAAACAGAAGAAGCACCTCGTGATGTATTAGAGCGCTTAGCAGAAGAACGCGAACCGTTATATAAAGAAGTGGCAGATTTTGTTGTACGCACTGATGAGCAAAGCGCTAAAGTTGTTGCTAACCAAATCATCGAGAAACTAGATTTTTAAAAACCAATAATAAAGGAATAACGGAGCATGCTTGAATTAACTGTTAATTTGGACGAGCGAAGTTATCCTATATACATTGGTAAATCTGCACTTCAAGATAATGGCCGCCTAGTCCACCACATTGGTGATTGTCGGCCTATCATCATTACTAATGACACAATAGCGCCTTTATATTTACAAAAGCTACTTGATTCATTAGCCGAACTAAATCCACTTTCTTTTATCATTCCTGATGGCGAACAGTATAAATCATTAGAATGGTTTGAAAAAATATCTGCCTTTTTACTTCAAAACAATTGCGGCCGAGATACGTGCTTAATTGCATTGGGCGGTGGTGTTGTTGGTGATTTAACGGGCTTTGTCGCTGCATGTTATCAGCGTGGTGTGCCGTTTATTCAAATACCCACAACGTTATTATCGCAAGTTGATTCATCAGTAGGTGGTAAAACCGCTGTAAATCATCCTCTAGGTAAAAATATGATAGGGGCGTTTTATCAGCCACAAGCTGTTTTTATCGATACACAATCACTACATACGTTACCTGCCAGAGAGTTTGCTGCTGGTATGGCTGAAGTAATTAAATATGGTTTGATTTACGACACCGATCTATTTAGTTATTTAGAGCAACATGTGACAGATTTACAGCAATTAGATGAAGTTTGTTTGCAACATATTATTTTTAGGTGTTGTGAAATTAAAGCATTAATTGTTGCTCAAGATGAAAAAGAGCATGGTTTACGAGCACTACTCAACTTAGGCCACACATTTGCTCATGCGATTGAAGCGCAAATGGGGTACGGTGTTTGGTTACACGGAGAAGCTGTTGCTACTGGGATGGTACTTGCGGCTAAGCTGGCGAATGCGCGTGAAGATTTAAGTGCGGACGAAGTAACACGTATTATTGATGTGATTGCACAGTATAACTTACCTACCAAAATACCTACAAAAATGACAAGCGAGCAATTTCTAACGCACATGCGTAAAGATAAAAAGAATAAAAAAGGAACGATTCGTTTTATTTTACCCACCCAATTTGGCCAATGTGCATTAGTTGATGATGTATCTGACGACCAAGTTCGAGACTTAATCGAGCAATAAATGCAGCTACAAATTTTACCAAGCCGTGCTGCTTTGGTGGATAGAATCGCACTGCAATTTGAATACGGGCAAAACCTCATTGTTTTATTGGGCACTTCAGGGCTCGGTAAAAGCTATATGCTCGAAACTTTCATTACTGATAAATATACCGAGTTTAATAAAGTTTTTGTGCAGACAAGTGCAAAAATGACTGACACTCAATTAATGAGTAATTTGTTAGAGCAAAGTTTTAAGACCCCTTTAGTTGATCATAACTTAACTTTGTCTGAAAATTTTTACCAGCTATCACAACAGCAACCTTGTGGCCCCTGTTTATGGGTGCTTGATGGCGGCCGAAATTTATCTGAAGAATTTTTGTCTGAATTAGAATTACTTGCAAAAAATAGCCCGAGTACTTTGTACATCATGCTTGCATCATCATCAAAGTTACCTTTGAATAATGCGGTAGAAATTTATTTAGAGCCGCTGACGCTGAGTGAGAGTAAGCAATTAATGGGATGGTATTTTAAGGACCTTCCTTATGATGAGGATCCCGTATTCCAAGCATTTTTAACTGAGGCACACGGAAATCCAAGTTTATTACTTGCATGGCAAGCTAATGAACACGTTGCCAATGTTGTTGTAAAAGACAAGGTATCTTGGCGTTTGCATTTGCTTATTTTGATGTTGATCATCATGTTTTTAATTATAGGTTTTTTATATAAATCAGATATGACTCAATGGTGGCAACAGTACTATCAGCAAGAGCAGGTTGAGGTTAGTACCACAGCAATTTCTGTAAAGCGGATTACCGAATCGTCGCTAGAAAAAGATAATTTAAAAAGCGCTTTCTCTACACCTAATAGCTCTACCCTCAGTGCTGGCGAAGTAATTGCTGAACCAAGCATTGCTGAGCGCAAGCCACTTCATAATGATGTGCCGGCAATAATGCAAAGCCTCACAAAGCCTAAAGAGAACGTTGATGTTGTCGCTAGCAATGATAGAGAATCGACTCCTGTTATTGAACAGCCAGCAAAAGTCAGCAAAGAAATTGCTAATAAGACTAGTCAGCCCGAAAGAGAAAAACAATGGTACCTCAAGCAACCAGAAGCTAATATTGTTATTCAGTTATTAGCAGTTACGCAGCAGCAAGTGAGTGTTCAATTTATTGCTCAATATAAGCTACAGAATACGGTGCATATTTATCAAACAAAAAGAAACAATAAAGTTTGGTGGGTAATAACATACGGCAGTTTCGAAAACTTAAGCGATGCGACCTTAGCGATGAAAAATTTGCCAATAGGTATTTTAAAGAATAAACCTTTCTATAAGAGAATTAATAAAATAAAACAAGAAATTGCACTACTAGATCAGTAAATTAAACGACTTTAGTGTAAAATCTCGCAACACCGAATTGAAGTAAAGAGCCCAATGCAGCAAAAGAGTAGAGCCTTCCTTAAATGGGCTGGCGGAAAATACAGTCTAGTTGATGATATTAACGCGCGATTAAAGCAAGCAACTAAGCATGCTGATACTTTGGTTGAACCTTTTGTTGGCGCGGGCTCAGTTTTTTTAAATAGCAATTTTAAACATTATATTCTCAATGATATTAATGCTGATTTAATCAACTTATATAAAGAACTGAGAGACTCTCCTGATGAGTTTATCAGTGATGCTAAAAAGCTATTTGTAGATTTAAATAATCACCCCGACGCTTACTATGAGTATCGTGTGCAGTTCAATCAAAGCCGCGATGTTTATGAGCGATCAATGCTGTTCTTATACATGAACCGTTTTGGTTATAATGGCCTTTGTCGATATAACTTAAAAGGTATTTTTAATGTACCTTTTGGAAAATATAAAAAGCCTTATTTTCCTGAAAAAGAAATGTATTTCTTTGCCGAAAAAGCGCAGCAAGCTACCTTTACGTGTTTAGGTTACGATGATGTGTTTAAACTGGTGCCCGAAAATGCCGTTATATATTGCGATCCACCCTATGTACCATTAAGCAAAACAGCGTCGTTTACATCTTATGCTAAAGGCGGGTTCAATTTAGATGATCAAGCTAATTTAGCTAATTTAGCTGAACAAGCTGCATTTGAAAATAATACCCCCGTACTTATTTCGAATCACGATACCGTCTGGACTCGTAAAATTTACAGCCAAGCATCGCTTGAGCAAATTCAAGTAAAACGTACTATTAGTCCTAAAGGGGGATCTCGTAATAAAGTCAATGAGCTGATGGCTATGTATTTAACACCAGAACGACCACGGCATAAATAGCGACAACAAATAGAATAAAGAAAACAATAGCGATTATTGCAATTGAAAATAGGGAGTGTTGTTTGAAATCTGTTTGGCGCTTATTTTCAGATTGAACACCAAAAAATGCTGCTAACACACTCTGTATCGCGCTAAAAAAATGCAGCATTATTTAAACAATGGCTTTAAAGATGAGGTGTTTTTAGAGTCTTCGTTGCTGGTAAGTAGTTCTAACAAATCAAGGTAATGAAACTGAGCGCTTCGGCTATCACCGGTAACCCAAGAAAACCAAGATGAGTCATCTTCTATTTTGATACATGCATTTACAGTTTTTTGATGTTGGCAGCTATTTACAGAGCTAAGTTCTTGCTCGCTATCTGAAGCAAAACTAAACGCCCCAATAAATAGTATTGCCGATGCAATTAATATCCCAATTTTAAAAGCCCGCATAATATAACCTAATAATTTGTTACTTTTTTAAGCATAACAAAAATTGATTAAATAACAAACTTAAATTTAACTGAATATAGGTAATAATTATATAAAATAATAACTTAACTTTTAAATAATTAACTTTAAAGCTACGACTATTTTGTTGTAGTAACTTGGGTAACATCACAAATTAAGTTACATTATGGAATAAATGATTCATTGATGGATTTACTATGTTTACTCCAGAACAAAAATACTTGATAGCCCCTTCAATTCTCTCTGCTGATTTTGCAAAACTAGGTGAAGACGTCGACAAAGTCTTGGCAGCCGGTGCCGATGTGGTGCACTTTGATGTAATGGATAATCATTATGTACCTAATCTAACTATTGGCCCTATGGTATGTAAAGCACTTAGAGATTACGGTATTACAGCACCCATCGACGTACATTTAATGGTGAAACCAGTCGACAGCCTTATTCCCCAGTTTGCACAAGCGGGTGCCTCAATTATTACGTTTCATCCAGAAGCGAGTGAGCATGTTGATCGCACCATCCAGCTAATAAAAGATCATGGTTGTAAAGCGGGCTTAGTGTTTAACCCTGCAACCAGCTTAAGTTATTTGGATCATGTTATTGATAAACTTGATGTCATTTTACTTATGTCGGTAAACCCCGGATTTGGCGGGCAAAGTTTTATACCTCACACGCTTGAAAAACTACGCCAAACTAAACAACGAATTGTTGAATCAGGTCGTGAAATTCGTTTGGAGGTGGATGGTGGCATTAAAGTTGATAACATTGCAGCTGCAGCAGCTGCGGGTGCAGATATGTTTGTTGCGGGTTCTGCTATTTTTAATCAACCAGATTACAAAGAGGTGATAGATCAAATGCGTGAGCAGCTCGGAAGTGTTAAATAATGAAGTACGATGTCGCTTTATTTGATTTAGATGGAACCTTGGTTGATAGCGTTTATGATTTATACATTGCCCTTAATCTTACCTTGAGTGAACTCGCTTTTCCTATTGTTAGTCAGCGCTTAGTTGAAAGCTGGGTAGGTAATGGTATTGAAGTACTAGTAAAACGCGCTTTAAGCGGTGATATGCAAGTTAGCGAACATTTAGATGAAGCACTAAGTAGCAAAGCAACAACGCAGTTTCATATGCACTATGAGCATCAAGTTGGTGAATACAGCTTATTGTACCAACATGTAGAAACAGGCCTTGCGGCACTTCGTGGTATGCCAAAAGCGTTAATTACAAATAAAGCCCGTATATTTACAGAAAAGCTACTTGATAAACTAGCGCTAACAAGCCACTTTGATGTGATTATTTGCGGTGATGATATGGCAAAAAAACCATCGCCGGAACCATTGCTTTTTGCTTGCAAAAAGCTAAATGTTGAACCCAATAAAGCCATAATGATAGGCGATTCAAAAAGCGATATACTCGCCGCTAAAGCCGCTAATATAGACGTAATTGCACTTAGTTACGGCTATAATCAAGGCGAAAATCTTGAGGATTATAATCCGCAGTACCTATGCGATAACTTCTTAGATATAATACCTGTTCTAACACAGCGTTAAATATTATTCATTAAGCAAAATAAAGGAAAATCATGAGTAAACCAGTAGTTTTAAGCGGCATTCAGCCAACCGGTGGTATGACAATAGGCAACTATGTTGGCGCTATTAACCAGTGGCTAAAGTTACAGGAAGACCACGAAAGTTTCTTTATGTTAGTAGACTTACACGCTATTACGGTTCGCCAAGAGCCTGAATTACTGCGCTCTCGTGTGTTCGATGGTATTGCTCTATACGCGGCATGTGGCATTGATCCTGAAAAATCTGCGTTATTTGTACAGTCGCAAGTACCTGAGCACGCACAGTTAGCGTGGGTATTAAATTGTTACGCGCAGATGGGCGAGCTTAATCGAATGACTCAGTTTAAAGATAAGTCATCTAAGCATGCAAATAATGTAAACGTGGGCTTATTTTCATACCCAGTATTGCAAGCGGCGGATATTTTATTATACCAAGCTGACCAAGTACCTGTAGGGGATGATCAAAAGCAGCATTTAGAGCTGACTCGCGATATAGCAACACGCTTTAATAATTTATACGGTGACGTATTTAAATTACCAGAGCCGTACATTCCACAGTTTGGTGCACGCGTAATGAGCTTGCAAGATCCACTTAAAAAGATGTCTAAGTCTGACGAAAACCCAAATGGTTACATCATGTTATTAGATGAGCCTAAACAAATTGTGAAAAAGCTTAAAAAAGCAGTAACTGATTCAGATGAGCAAGCGCGCATTTACTTCGATCGCGCAGAAAAGCCAGGTGTGTCAAACTTGCTTACTTTATTGAGTGTTGCAACTAAGCGCTCAATTGAAGACTTAGTGCCTGAGTATGAAGATAAAATGTATGGCCACTTAAAGAAAGATACAGCTGATGCAGTTGTCAACATGATTGAGCCGATTCAAGCACGTTTTAAAGAGATCAGAGAAGATCAAAACCTACTTGATAGCATAATGAAATCAGGTGCTGAAAAAGCCAGTGTACGTGCTGAGAAAACACTGAAGTCGGTATACGATGCGCTTGGTTTTATACCTCGCGGTTAAATTATATAAGTTTAAAAACAAAAAATGCCGCTTTATTAAGCGGCATTTTTTATATGATACGGATTAATAGAATTATATTTATATAGAAGCTTATTTGCCCGCCACTTTATAACTCTAGAGTACTCAACACCGACTTTCTTTATGGTAAGTAAAACCTCTATTTACTTAAGAGAGGTTTTAAGTAATGTCCTGTATGTGAACGCTCACATTCGGCTACTTCTTCTGGTGTACCTGCAATGAGTATTTCACCACCGCCAGCACCGCCTTCAGGTCCTAAATCGATAACCCAGTCTGCTGTTTTAATAACATCAAGATTGTGCTCAATAACCACAATTGTATTGCCGTGATCGCGTAAGCGATGAAGCACAACAAGCAGCTGTTCAATATCAGCAAAGTGTAAGCCTGTTGTTGGCTCGTCCAATATATAGAGTGTTTTACCCGTATCACGCTTTGATAGTTCGCGCGCTAGTTTTACACGTTGCGCCTCACCACCTGAAAGAGTAGTAGCGGCTTGACCTAAACGAACATACGACAAACCAACGTCCATCAGCGTTTTAAGCTTACGGGCAATAGCCGGTATTTTATCAAAGTAATCATGGGCGTCTTCAACAGTCATCTCAAGCACTTGGTGTATGTTTTTACCTTTGTATTGTACTTCGAGTGTTTCGCGGTTATAGCGCTTACTCTTACATACGTCACACGGTACATACACATCAGGTAAAAAGTGCATTTCAACTTTAATTAAGCCGTCGCCTTGGCACGCTTCACAGCGTCCGCCTTTAACGTTAAAGCTAAAGCGACCTACTTTGTAGCCACGTGAGCGCGCTTCTTGCGTACCTGCAAATAACTCGCGAATACCGGTAAATATACCAGTGTAGGTTGCCGGGTTTGAACGCGGAGTACGACCAATTGGGCTTTGATCAATATCGATCACTTTATCAAAATGATCTAAACCGCTAATTGATTTATACGGTGCCGCTTCGGCAGTGGTTGCGCCATTTAGCTCCGTATGAGCAAGTTTAAATAAGGTGTCGTTTATTAGCGTTGATTTGCCCGAGCCCGATACACCGGTAACACAGGTCATTAAACCAAATGGAATTTTTAAATCCACACTTTTGAGGTTGTTACCCGTTGCGCCAAATAGCTCTAGCCATTTTTCGTTCGTTGGGTGACGTTCTTTTGGTATTTCTATTTTACGTACGCCTGATAAAAATTGGCCGGTAACAGATTCTTTACTTGCTAAAATATCGTCGCGCGTACCTTGAGCAATAATATGCCCACCATGAACACCCGCGCCTGGGCCAATATCAATAATATGGTCAGCGGCACGAATAGCATCTTCATCGTGCTCTACCACAATAACGGTGTTACCTAAGTCGCGCAAATGGATTAGTGTTTGTAATAAGCGGTCGTTATCGCGTTGGTGTAAGCCAATAGATGGCTCATCTAGTACGTACATTACACCTACAAGGCCAGCACCAATTTGGCTCGCTAAGCGGATACGCTGTGCTTCACCACCTGATAGTGTGTCGGCGCTACGCTCAAGTGATAAGTAATTTAGGCCAACGTTAATTAAAAACGATAAACGGTCGCGAATTTCTTTTAATATTTTTTCAGCAATTTGGCCTTTTTGTCCGGTTAGCGTTAACCCTTCAAAAAAGCTCATGGCTTCACCAATACTCATGCACGTGATTGCAGGTAAGTTAGTTTGCCCAATAAATACATTTCGAGATTCTTCGCGTAAACGTGAACCATGGCAGCTAGGACACGCTTGGCTAGTTTGGTATTTAGCAAGCTCTTCGCGTACTGAGTTTGACTCGGTCTCACGGTAGCGGCGGTTCATGTTGTTTAACACACCTTCAAACTCATGATTACGCGTAATTAAATCGCCACGGTCGTTACGGTAATTAAACGCAATTTTAGTGCTACCAGAGCCATCTAAAATGATTTTTTTCGAGTCGCTGTCTAAATCTTGATAAGGCACATCTAAATCAAAATTGTAATGATCCGCAACCGCTTGCAGCATTTGATAGTAATAAAAGCTGCGTTTATCCCAGCCTTTAATTGCACCGCCAGCAAGGCTTAACTCTGGGTTATGCACTACGCGATTAGGATCAAAATATTGACGTATACCTAAGCCATCACAGGTTTGACAAGCACCAGCTGGGTTATTAAACGAAAACAAACGCGGCTCAAGTTCAGTCATTGCATAGCCACAAGTAGGGCAGGCAAAATTTGCTGAAAATAGAATCTCTTCAGCGCTGCTATCGTCCATGTATGCTACATGTGCAACGCCATTAGACATTTCAAGTGCAGTTTCGAACGATTCTGCTAAGCGTTGTTGTAAGCCATCTTTTACTTTAAAACGGTCTACAACAACTTCTATTGTATGTTTTTTATGAAGCTCAAGTGTTGGTGGATCAGACAAGTCACATACTTCACCGTCTATACGAGCGCGAATATAACCTTGGCTTGATAGCTGCTCTAATAACTTAACATGCTCACCTTTACGCTCTTTTACTATAGGCGCAAGCAGCATTAATTTACTGCCCTCAGGCAGTGCCAAAACAGTATCTACCATTTGACTAACTGTTTGCGCGGCAAGTGGTAAATCATGTGTAGGGCATCGTGGTTCGCCAACGCGGGCAAACATAAGTCGTAAATAATCGTAAATTTCGGTAATAGTACCCACGGTTGAACGCGGGTTATGAGACGTTGATTTTTGCTCAATAGAAATTGCAGGAGAGAGGCCTTCGATGTGATCTACATCAGGCTTTTCCATAAGCGATAAAAATTGTCTTGCATACGCAGAAAGTGATTCAACATACCGGCGTTGTCCTTCTGCATAAAGTGTATCAAATGCAAGTGATGACTTCCCCGAACCAGATAGACCAGTAATAACTATTAATTTATCACGTGGGATGGTTAGGCTGATGTCTTTTAAATTATGCGTACGGGCGCCTCGGACTTCAATGTTTTCCATGCTATCTCGTTTATTACCAAAATTATTTACTCAGTATCGCATAATACGAAGCAATATTAATCCTTGATCAATGAAAAATCCTTACTTATAGGCGATTAATTATTGCCAAGCTTATGGTAGAATCCCAACCTCAATTTTTCATAGAGTAAGATCACGCAGATAATGACCGCATCTTCACTTAATTCACGAGAAAAACGCGCCGCAGTATCGCTGGCGAGTGTGTTTGCATTTAGAATGCTCGGCTTGTTTATGCTGATGCCTGTATTGGCTATTTATGGACAATCGCTTGAAGGTTTTTCGCCTATTTGGATTGGTTTTGCCATTGGTGCGTATGGTTTAACGCAAGCCGTATTGCAAATACCTATGGGTCGATTATCCGATAAAATTGGTCGTAAAAAGGTTATTGTTGGTGGTTTAGTCGTATTTGCTATTGGCTCTGTAGTTGCTGCATTAGCTGACTCTATTCAAATGGTTACCGTAGGCCGCGCTCTACAAGGTATGGGCGCAATAGCCAGTGCACTACTCGCGTTTGCTTCAGATTTAAGCCGCGATGAGCAACGACCAAAGGTAATGGCCGTTATTGGTATGAGCATAGGAATGAGCTTTGCCTTTGCTATGCTACTTGGGCCAATTGTTGCAGCTTCGTGGGGCATTGCCGGCGTATTTTGGCTGACTGCTATTTTAGCTGTTTTTGGTATATTTATTGTTACTATGCTAGTGCCAAATGCGGTAAATAAAGCACCCAAAGGCGATACGTTAGCAAGCTTTAGTGATATTAAAAAACTAATTAAACACCCGCAATTAGCACGATTAAATGCAGGTGTGCTGCTATTACATTTAACGCTAACCACAATATTTGTCGTACTGCCGAGTCAATTAATTAAAGATGGCTTAGTTGCCGACCATCACTGGTATTTGTATATTCCAGTGCTATTTTTTGCATTTTTATTAATGGTACCAATAATGATTGTGGCCATTAAAAAAGAGAAAGAAAAACAAGCATTTATTGGCTCAGTAGCCTTGTTAACTATTAGTATGTTAGCAATGTCGGTGTGGGTAAATAGCGTAGTAGGCATTGCAGTGTGTATGCTGCTTTATTTTGTGGCGTTTAACTTTTTAGAAGCCACTATGCCTGCACTTGTATCGCGTATAGCACCTGCAAGCCAAAAAGGTTCAGCAATGGGTGGCTACTCATCTAGTCAGTTTTTAGGCGCCTTTTTAGGCGGTATGTTAGGTGGTTATGTAGCACAAACTACAACGACGCAAGCTGTGTTTGCGGCAGCGGCACTTGTTGGGTTAATATGGCTTATTATTGCGTGGAAAATGCAAGTCCCACCCAAAAGTAAAGTTATTAGTTTAATGACCAAATTAGATTCTGAAGAGCATGCTCAAACACTTGCTTCTCAGTTAGTTGCTTTACCAGGCGTAATAGAAGCAACTGTGGTTCGCGATGAAAGTCGCAGCTATTTAAAGATTAATGATAAAGAATTTGACCTAGACCAAGCACGTAAAGTAGCTGGTTTAATCTAACATTTATAGGAGATGGTTCCATGGCACGCGGTGTGAACAAAGTAATTTTGGTTGGTAATTTAGGGCAAGATCCTGAAGTTCGTTATATGCCTAACGGCAATGGTGTAGCAAATATTACTTTAGCAACTTCGGATAGCTATAAAGATAAAAACACTGGCCAAATGGTTGATAAAACTGAGTGGCATCGTGTTGTGTTCTTTGGCAAGTTAGCTGAGATTGTTGGTGAATATTGTCGTAAAGGTTCACAAATTTATGTTGAAGGTAAACTTCAAACACGTAAGTGGACCGATCAACAAGGCCAAGAAAAATACACTACAGAAATAGTTGTAGATGGCTTTACTGGTCAAATGCAAATGTTAGGCGCACGTGGTGGCGATCAGCAAAGTGGTGGTTACCAAGGTAATCAGCCGCAAGGTGGACAACAAGGTGGTGGTTACCAAAGTAATCAAGCGCAAGGTGGTCAGCAAAGTGGTGGTTACGGTCAAAATAATCAGGGCCAAAATAACCAGCAACAAGGTGGTTATGCTCCACAACAGCAAACAGCACCTGCGGCGCAACCTCAGTCAGCGCCAGCACCACAACAAAATAATCAATACCAACAACCGCAAGGCGGCTTTGCACCACAGCAAAACAGCGCACCACAGCAGCAAGGTGGCTTCGCTCCTAAGCCACAAAATGCTCCACAAGGTGGTGCATCAAACCCAATGGAACCAACCATTGATTTTGACGACGATATCCCGTTCTAGATCATATAAAGATATAAATCATTATTTTTAAGCCGCAGCTACTGCGGCTTTTTTTATTTTTTTTAAAAATTTAAACTTGCTGTGCTGCCTTGTGTTAATAGAAATTTTGAACAACACTTCAACTATTACATTAACGAGTGAGCAAGCTATGCAACAGGTAAGGCTGTGGTTCTTAAATCAATTCAAGGCGATTTATTTACTCTTTCTTGTACTGTCACTCATTGCGCTAAACTTGACCTTAAATAATGCATTGCATGATAAGGCTCACCGTTCAGGGCAGCAGTTTGTTAAGCAAATTTACGAACTACAAATAGACCCCATTATTGATTCCCAGATCGTTACAGCACTCGCTCAAAGTCGCGGTTTTATGCTCAAACTCGACCCATCTTCTGCTAGCTTAATACAGCCAGAGCGTGATGTTTTTTCCTATAAAACCCTCAATATAAGCTTATACCATTACCCGAGTTGGATTGTTGAAAGTTATCTATTTATATTGCTAAACCTTATTATTTTTGGGACTGCTCGTTGGTTTTATAAATGGCGAGATACTTTAAAGCTGTCACAGTTAAATTCACTTCAATATCTAATAGCGAAACCAAGTACGGCTGATGTAAAAAAAATAAAAAGTTTAATAAAACCATTAAAAAGCAGAGAGTTGAGAACTTTAGATAAGGAGGTTGTAACATGTCACAGTTTATATGTACTTATAGAATGTGATTGCAGATTTGATAAACATACTGATCAAGAAGTTAGTTTTAAAATTTTAATCATTAAAAGCTTTCCTGAATTGAGGGGGTCATCTTTCAAACTATTGGATAGTGGAAGCTTTGCTATAACATTGTTAAATGTACCCATTACAGAGTTAGATCGGTATATAGAGCGTTTATATCAACGTATTTTTTTATTATGCCAACAACATCAAAAAACGATTGTAAGAAAAAATATTAAAGTAGGCGCATGTGATTATTGTTTTGAGGATGATCAAACAAACGTTTATCAGTTAGCGAAATCGGCGCTTACGCTTTCCCAGTTTAGTCTATTGCAGCATTGCCATCGATTATCCTTAAGCGATAACCAAGAAAAAGGCATAACAAGCAAACAAATCATTGAAAATATTAAAACAAATAAGTTTGTACTTTCTTTTCAACCTTTATTTGATCTTACCGATGGTGACATTCTTCAGCATGAGGCAATTATTAAAGTTAGGTATAATACGCATGGCTTACTTGATGCTAAGTCATATATTACGCAGGTTAAAACTGCTAAAGACGCATTAATGATAGATAAAAGCATTTTGACAAAAATTTTGAAATTAGTAGTTACAGAAAACTCACCCTTGACGGTTAGTATTAATTTACACCCTGAAAATTGGCTCAGTACTCAGTTTTGGGGTTGGTTATCTGTATGTGTTGATGATTTAAAGTTAAGTAGTAGGTTACAATTTGAAATAAGTGATGACTATTTCTTTGCTCATAAAGCGGCAGTGATTAATGCATTTAGAGTCATTAAAAAAGATAGCGCTCATATTATCCTTGATAATGTTAATAGCAGTAAAAATATCCCGATGCTTATTAATTACAAAGAAGTCTGTGGATTAAAGCTCTCGTATCAATTAGTCCACCTAATTAATGAGAAAACTCAGCACCAAAAACAAATAAAAAGAATAATAAATGCAGGGAAATTATTAAATTTACCTGTATATGCCGTCGGTGTAGAAACTCAAAAAGAATTACTTACACTGACTAAGCTTGGTGTGGCCGCAGCACAAGGCTTTTATTTTTCTAGGCCTTTACAAGAATTGACTGAAGCCGTATTTCATTAAATAACCTGAGCTCTGGTTAAGATATTTACTAACGTATTGAATCATGGTGGTATTTAAATTTATTTTCTCTAATACCAGTCTGCATAAATCTTTGATCAA